>CAYLUL010000253.1:0-1512 GCA_964386835.1 uncultured Methanospirillum sp. | reverse complement strand
CACCATCACCTCGTAGATATCCTCCCGGTCGATCCCCGCCTGGTCTGCGGCGCTCGTGATCGCGGTGTTGATCGACTCAGCCGCGAGCGCCTGCAGCTTGGCAAGGCCGGACTTGCGCCCGAAGTTGACCCGCGAGAGGATGTCCTCGCCGCACGAGATCTGGCGGTTGTAGTTCGAGGCGATCCCGGCGACCTTGCCCGAGACCAGGTCCCAGATGTAGGCGACGACGGTGGTGGTCCCGAGGTCGAGCGAGACCCCGTAGAGCCGGTCCGAGGTGTCACCCGCCTCGATATTGAGAAGCCAGTACTTCCCGGGCGGCTGGAGCCCGACGGTGGCCGTCACGTCCCAGTCGGCGGCCCGCAGGATCTCGGGGATCCGGCGGAGCACCCCGAGTGGAGCGAAGATCAGCTCGGGGCGCGGTCCGTGCTGCCGGTGGATCGCATCCAGGATCCGGTTCAGGTCGGGAGACGGGTCCTCGAGGGTCGGGGCGGAGAGCGTGAGATGGTACTTGAAGACCGAGGGGCGGAACGCGGTCGTCATGTCGAGCCCCTCGATCAGGATCTTCTGCTCCTGGATCAGGGAGCCCTCGGGCACGGAGACGTCCATGTCGGAAACGACCGTGGTGGTGCAGGCCAGGCAGGCACCGCGGGCGAGTTCGGCCGGCGTGAAGAACCGGCCGTACTTCTGCCGATCGAAGGTCGCCTTACCGGTCTTGACGTAAACCAGGCACTTGCCGCACTTGCCGACGCCGCCGCAGACCACGTTCATCGAGAGCCCGGCTTTTCGGGCCGCATCCATGATGGTCGTGCCCGGCGGCACCTCGACCTTGCGGTAACTGGGAAGAAAGGTGATGATCGGCATCTATCCCTTCCACTGGGTCTCGAGGAACTCGCCGATGTCCGCCGCGTCACGCGGTCCGACCATCACCTTCCAGCGGGTCGCGTCCTCGATCGCCCCCGAGAGCGGGGCGGCGTACCCGGGGATGATCAATGTCCGGTGCGAGACCGTCGACTCGAGTTCAAACTTCTTGACCGCGTCGGCGACGACCGACTCGGAGAGCTTGCCGGCGGCGACTGCAGTCAGGACCGACTGCCCCTCGGTGTCCACGATCAGCATGTAGCAGGGGAGCCGGGTCGACTCCAGGTAGCCCTGGAGCGTGAAGAAGGTGAGCGAAAAGTTCACGGTCATCAGGACCGGCGCCTCGGGTCCTGGGTTTCCCACCCGATAGAGGCCCGGGGTCATCTGGATCGGTTTCTGGGGGTCCGTGTAGACGTTCTGCCGGAGCGTCAGCGCCGCGACGGTCTCGGGGCGGGAGAGCGGCCCCACCACGAGGACCGAGCCGAACTTGAGGATCCCGAGGGAGAGAGCGGACGGAGCGAGCTCGCCCGCCTTCGAGCAGTCGTAATAGATCGGGTACCCGAGTTCAGGAACGGCCCGGGCGATCGCGAGTTGCCGGACAGCGGAGGAGCGCTTCACGAACTCCGCGGGGCTTGACGGGTCGAGGTCGAGCAC
>CAYLUL010000252.1:0-1539 GCA_964386835.1 uncultured Methanospirillum sp. | reverse complement strand
GCGGAGCGTCTCCCCCCTGATCGATCGGTAGGTGGTCCCCTCTTCGAGAGTGAGCATCCCGGTCCGGGCAGCCGACACCGCCTGGTCCTCGGGCACGTAGAAGTACGGCTTGAATCCGGTCACCTGGAGATGGACCGGGGTGCGGTCACGATCTCGACCGAAGACATGGACCGTGGTGCCAACCGGCCCGGCGGAGTACTCGACCTGGGTGATGGCGCACTCGACTGCTTCGCTTTCGGTGGTCATCGCTTCAGAGTGGCAGTCCTGCGCAGAGGCCGCCGAGATAGGCACTGGCCGCCTGCATTCGCGCCGTCTCCCACGGATCAAGGTCCCACTCCTCGATCCGCCGCGCACCCTCACGACCGATCTCGACCGGGACCGCCAGGGAACAGCCCTCGATGCCGTACTCGCCCTCAAGGGCAACCGAACAGGGAAGGACCGCGCGACGGTCCTCAACGACTGCACGAAGCAGGGATACGATGTGCACGGCCGGGCCGAACACCGTGCCGCCCTTGCCCTGCATCACCGGTATCGATGCGTTCCTGAGCCCCGCCAGGATCTCGTCCCGCAGCACCAGCGGAACATCGGGGGCCGATCGGGAGAAGATGGGCACCTGGTGGTCACCATGCTCGCCAAGCACGGTCCCGGTCTTCCCCAATCCTCGCTCCCGGAGCGAGAGGGCGAAACGGGCAGAGTCGAGCTGGGCGCCGAAACCGATCACCCGTGACCGATCGAAACCGGACTTCCGGGAGATGTAGTAGGCGTTTGCATCCGATGGGTTTGTGATCGCGACCAGGACACCGGCGAACCGCTTCATGACCTCGATGCACTCGTCCGCGACCGGCAGATTCGCCGCGAGCAGGTCTGCCCGGGACTTGATGTTGGGATTCCGGGGTGAACCGGCAGCGAAGACCCCGATGTCGGCATCGGAGGCGTCTGCAAGGTCGGTCGAGATTGTGATGTCGAGGCCCGTGTGGGACAGATCGAGCACCTGGGCATGAAGAAAGGGGGCGATTGCGTCGTGCAGGACGAGTTCGTTCACGAGCCCGGTGGCGACCGCTAAAAATGCCACCTCGCCGCCGATCCGGCCGGCTCCCATCACGCATAGCCTGGTCATTGGGGGTACTATGTGTGGCGCTCCTAATAGAAGGCCACTCTACTGTCGCATGAGGTGCAGCGATCAGCGAACGCCACAACGCGCCCGCAACGCTCATCATCCACCAGGGCGAGATGATCCGCATGCTCACGCTCAGGCCGGGTCCGGTCGAGGTCGGCGGCGTTCCGCTCAGGAATCACCTGGTCCTTGCGGCTGGAGTGCTCGGGACGACCGGCGCGTCGCTCGCCCGCCAGCTCCGGAACGGGGCCGGAGGTGTCGTCACCAAGTCGATCGGGCCAATCCCCCTGCCCGGACATGTCGGCCCCTGCCTAGTCCCGTTTGAGAACGGGATCCTGAATGCGATGGGACTGCCCAACCCGTCCTCCGGGTTTGTCGAAGAATTGTCGGCGATCGAGAACGAGCCAGTCGTCGTCTCGATCTTC
>CAYLUL010000251.1:0-1560 GCA_964386835.1 uncultured Methanospirillum sp. | reverse complement strand
GGAAAGAGGCGCTTGTCGGTTCGGGACTTCGACGTGGGCGTATCGTGCAGCCCTACACCCCGGTTCATGCTCGAGGCGAGGTATTGATCGCGCACCTTCAGCCACTCGCGCACGGCCTCGACAGCCTCGTTTGAGATGAAGGTGGCTCGCTGCTGCCGGCCCTTGGTGTATTCGGCACGGATGATGATTTCCGCCGGCGTGGCGGAGAGGTTCACGTCCCGGATCTGCAACTGGAGCGCCTCGCCGATCCGCATCCCGGACGACACGAGGACCAGGGCGAGAGTCCGACAATTAAGAGCCATATGGCTGAAAAATGTTCTCAGGATCTCGGGGTCAACCTCCGCGTCGATGGAGATGGCGCCGCCCTTCGGCAGCTTGGACCGGATGCGCTTGCGGTCGCGGGGTGAGATGTCGAGGCCGTAGTGGTCGCAGAACTCGAGGACGGCGGCGAGCGTGGTGGTGGCGCTCTTGGGTACAGTGAGCGACGCGGCGAACCTGATGAGGTCCTCGGTGAGGGAGGGGTGTGTGGTGAGGTACTGCCGTGCGAGGGGTTCGTATCGCTCGGCCTCGTCCGGGGTCGCGCGCCGCCCCGCGCGCTGCCGGCCATAGAGATAGTCGATCAGTTCCCGGAGTGCGGATCGGTATCGCCGCTGCGTGGTGGTGACGGAATAGAGTGAGAGGAAGCTCTCTATCGGGGACTCCGGGATCGACTCCATGGTAAAAGGTCGAGAATGAAGAGAATAATAGTATGTGCAGCGGGCTCACGATTAAAAATTGTTCGGCTGTAACTGGCTGCAAGAGAAGGCCAGCACGCGAAAGTAAAAGAGGATCCCCTTTTTCGCACTCTCTCGCGGGATTATTCGTCTGCGGGGGGGGCGGGGTTCTGTATGTCGGTGAGGGCGGTTTTCACTGCGCGGCGGCCGTTGTCGGATTGGAGAAACGACACTATTGCCGACGCAAAATTATCCATGCTGAGACTTGGGTTCAACGTCTTATATAAGGGGGACGTCGCGGGACGAAAGTAATCAGGACGCGCGATCGTTTGCGTCCCGAACAGCCTGGTCGAACGCTGCTTGCACGACTGGATTGGTTCGAAGTGCCTCGATAAACTTCTCGATTATCTGCTGATCCGGGTCGATTGCCTCTCATTCCAGCTTCTCCAAAATTGCCCGAACGATAAAATCGGTCTGGTTTCGGTATTTTTTATCTTCGACGAGCGTTGCAATCTCGTCCCGTACGCCCGCATCGAGTCGAAAAGTGATCTGGGTATCGGCCATGGGAGAACCAGTTGGGCATTACTACGTACTTGTTTTATATTACGGTTTGCATTACAATGTAAGACAATAAATTACATATAGTTGTAATGCATTGTAATACATTGTAATGCAAGTGACTGTAAGACTCCAGTCGAAGGAGGCGGCCATCATGGACGCGGCACTCCGGCAGGAGAAGGGTGAGAACCCCAGCCAGATCGTTCGGACTGCTCTTCGCGAGTGGGCTCGGAACCACGGCATCGAGGTGCCGGCATGAGTCGCCGACCTCGCCCGGTGCCGGTCTATC
>CAYLUL010000250.1:0-1561 GCA_964386835.1 uncultured Methanospirillum sp. | reverse complement strand
TGGCTTTTAACCAGGTGGTCGGGGGTTCAAATCCCTCCGGGCCCGTTTCCACCATAGCGACTCTGGTTTTCGAGCGGCGATGCAGACTGAACACGTAGACGTCCCAGGCGGGAGGGGCAGATGAGCGTTAAGTTTAATGTACTGGACCATATCATGGTCCCCGATCATCAGGTGATGAACGAGGATGAGGTGCAAACCCTCCTCAAGCGGTATTCCATCACCTTCGACCAGTTACCCAAGGTCTTTCACGATGACCCCGGCGTACGCCAGGTCACTGCGAAAGTTGGAGATGTAATCCGGATCGTCCGGCAGAGCCAGACCGCGGGGATCGCGGAGGCCTATCGGCTTGTTGTCAAGCGGCCAAAGAAATAATTCGGGGGCTGATTCTCTGTTAGACCGTAGCATACTCTCACGAGCTTACTTCTCTCATGAACACGTGGCCCGGCACCAGCTGGACTCGTTCAACCACTTCCTCGAACACAACCTCCAGAAGGTCGTGAACGAGCAGCGAATGATCGAGACCGATATCGAGAACCGGGGCAAATCGAACGAACCGGTCTCGGTCGAGCTCGGCCAGATCAAGGTGATGAAGCCCCTGGTCCGCGAGGCCGACGGCTCCCAGGGCGACCTCTTTCCAAGTGAGGCTCGCCTTCGAAACCTGACCTACGCCGCCCCGATGCACCTGGACATGACCCTTGTCCAGGGCGGAGAGCGGCACGAGCCGGTGATCACGACGATCGGCCTGTTGCCGATCATGATCGGCTCGAAGGCCTGCAACCTCTTCGGGATGAGCGACGACGAGCGGATCAGCCATGGCGAAGATCCCCTCGATCCTGGGGGTTTCTTTGTGGTGAACGGGACCGAGCGGGTCCTGATGACCCTCGAGGATCTTGCCTCCAACAAGATCATGACCGAGTTCACCGAGCGGTATAACGAGCGGATCTACGTCGCAAAGGTCTTCTCGCAGTACCGCGGGTACCGTGCCCTGGTCGTGGTGGAGCGGAACAAGAAGAACCTCCTCGAGGTCTCGTTCCCCTCGGTGGCCGGCCATCTCAAGTTCGTGGACCTGATGCGTGCCCTCGGGCTCGACTCGGACCACGCGGTCGTCGAGGCCGTCTCGACCGAGGAGGACATCCTCACCTTCATGATGCAGAACCTCGAGGAGTCCTCGTGCGACTCGGTTGAGGGTGGGATCATGTATGTCGGGAAGAAGCTCGCACCGAACCAGACGCGCGACTACCAGCGCAAGCGCGCCGAGTTCGTGCTGGACAACTACCTCCTGCCGCACCTCAACTACCTGATGCCGGTCGGGATGAACGACACCGACCCAGGGTACCAGGCCGCCACCCACGGCGTCCGCCTTGCAAAGGCCCACTTCCTCGGGCGGATGGCCGAAGCCTGTTTCGACCTGGTGCTCGACAAGCGTCGCATCGATGACAAGGACCACTACTCCAACAAGCGGCTCAAGCTCGCCGGCGACCTGATGGAGGACCTCTTCCGGATCTCGCTCAACCGCCTGACCCGCGACGTCAAGTACCAGCTCGAGCGCGCCTCCATGCGG
>CAYLUL010000249.1:0-1595 GCA_964386835.1 uncultured Methanospirillum sp. | reverse complement strand
CTCCGGCTCAAGGACGAAGAGATCTTCGCGTTCGCCGGCCTCTACCACGTCGGGCACGACGTCGACGGCGCGGCCCTCGCCACGTACACGCTGATCATCACGGCCGCGAACGAGGTCGTGGCCCCGATCAATGACCGCATGCCCATGATCCTCAAGCGGGAAGAAGAAGAGCGCTGGATCGCGAGTAATCCTCCAAAGCAGGAGGAACTCCACGACCTCCTCGGACAGTACCCTGCTCACGGAATGGAGGCCTATCCGGTCTCGACACGGGTGAACAGCCCGATGTCGGACAACCCGGCCCTGATCGAGCCGCTCGAGAAGGCGTGAAACGCCGAGACTGACCCCCGCCACATGTGCGAACCTTCTTCCGGCCGCTCCGGTTGCGATGAGATCCGTCACGCACCAATGCGATTGATTCGGTCGGTCCCGTGGTATTCTCCCGATCTCCCCTCTATGGAGAGATGCATGCTCTGGGAAGGGTCGGATCGATGGTCCCGGCGGACGTCGACGTTGTAGCACTGTGCCCCGTGGTCCGTCTGCCGGAGCACGGCCGCGGCCACCTCCTTGCCCGCGTTGATACGCCAGCCCGGATTTTCCCCGTGAATTGTTCGGACCGGGACCGCACCGAATTCCGCGTCAAGCGCCTCCACGAGCTCCCAGTGGCGGACGGGGTCGGTGAGGGTGAGGAGGAACGATTGCGGACACGACACCCGTTCGACCGCACAACCGGGGCCCCAGAGTGCGATCCAGGCCCGCTCGACCGATGTGTCGACGATCCACATAGGATCAGCGGCTGCCACAGTCGGGCTCGACCGTGACTCCGGGCACAACCCGAAGGTTCACGGCGCCTCCCCCTGTCGGTGGCTGCAATCGCGATAGCGATCAGCACGTCCATCGCCGGCTGGCCCTCGGCCTTCAGCGTTCGGCGGAAATGCCGCCGCCGCTCAAGAACGACCGGGAGGTTATCGCGGCACCCCATGCCGTGCTTCCGGTCACTGTCATACGCCCCGTCCGACCGCCACGCTGGTACCGGGGAAGGATGGAGGGGCCGCGTCCGTCTCTGTCGATCATCAACAACACCGAGGCGGTGCCGCCGCCATGGTCATTGTGGCGGATGTTCATCTCATGGACGGCAGAGGAGATGAGGGATGATGATCGCCGTGCGAAAGTGCTCGATGAGGATCCGCAGCCGCGCAACCGGGGCAATGTGCCCCGATGACGGCGGGGATAAGGGCGGCAAAGACGCATGCGAGCAGGCCTCGTTCGTCGACCGTCCGCCGCGAGTGCGGCCAGATCGGCCGGTACGGCCCCCGGACGCCGACCTCATCGGCAGAGCCAACCAGGAGGGACTCAACGTCGGGCAGCAGGCCGGCGTATACCGAGGATCATTGATAAGCGGGATGCGTCCTCGAATCCGTCCCCGGGACGCGGCGTCAGGTCCATATTCGCCGGGAGGTATCGATTCCCATGGACCCCCGCTCTCTCTCGGCCCTGGTGGGACTCGCGGTGATCGCCGCGCTTCTCACGGCCGGGTGCGCCGGTACGATCCCTCCGCCCTCACCTCCCGGTACGATCCCTTCGGGGGTCGTGCCGAC
>CAYLUL010000248.1:0-1638 GCA_964386835.1 uncultured Methanospirillum sp. | reverse complement strand
GGGCCTCGTCGATCGTCCGGCCCTGGGTGATGCAGCCGGGCAGCGCCGGCACATGCACAACATAGTAGCCGTCCTCTCCCGGCTCGATACGTATCGCATACTGTCGGATCATGGCCAACTCCACCCTCTGCCATCAGGGATCATTCCCCGGGGCATCTCAGGGTCTCGGAGTGATCATCCGTCGACGCAACGTAAAAAGATCATGCCATCAATTGGGCATACCCAAACCTCGGAGATCTCGTTGTCACCCATGGACCGCGACGAGAACCTCCTTGACACCTCGCCCAGGGCAGAGCGGGACGCCATCGCGGGCCATCGAACCGGGGTGCAGTCCAATGGCCTCTGCGAGGTTCCGCTTCGCCTCCTCCTCGGTCCTGCCCTGCGAAACGCATCCCCGGAGATGGGGGACCGTCACGACGTACCACCCTTCCTCGTCCATCTCGATCGGAACTCTGAACTCCATACCCGTGCCCCCACCGTGGATCGGCTCAGTGCTCGCGCTCGAGGTCGGCCGCCGGCATGCGTTTGCTCCGGACAGCAGAGACCGCCGCAGCCACTCTGCTGGGCTGAGGCCGTGTGGCCGATGCCGCTCTGGGGCAAGCCCCGCTGGAGCCGGTGGCCGGCTCGCGGGGCGTCTATCCATGGCGATATCCGAACCCCCCTCACGACCGATGGTTTCCATCCACAGTCAGCGCACGCTTGCCGACAGCCAGGCCGGCAGCACGAATGGTGGGGACGACGACAGGTTTTTTCACACAGGACGCAGCAGTATCTCTCACCCATACTCCGACTCACAGGAGACAGGTGCCTGAGGCAGAACCACATGGACGAAACAGCAACCGTGCAGATCAGCCGTGAAGCCTTCGAAACGCTCTGCCGGCTCAGGGCCGAGCTGGACGAGGTGCTCGAAACGATCGACTGCCTCAACAATCCTGACCTGATGGCGTCGATCGGTCGCTCCGAGGAGGACCGGCGCGAGGGAAGGATTACCCGGATCGAGTCCTCCGCCGACCTCGACCGCCTCTGGACCGGGGAATGATCGTCGAGTACACAGATGAGTTCGCCCGGTCGATCCGGTCAGTACGGGACGCGAAGATTCAGGACCGAATTAAAAAGATGGTCGACAAGGTGGTTGGCGACCCCCAATGCGGACGACCCCTCCGGTACGGCCTGGAGGGCAAACGTTCTCTCAGACTGCCTCCCTTCCGCATCATCTACGAGATCGACGGCGAACGCCTGATCCTCCACTCCTTCGAAAACAGGGACAAGGTCTATCGGTAGCCTCGGCCGCAGTGGAATAAAACAGCCTCCAGGTATTGGAAAATCCGGTACGGACTCTCAGGTCGCCTTGGAATGGGTGATCGGCTCGCAGCCGGCCGTACTCGACAGCGACGTCCGACCCTCGCTCAGAAGTGACCACTTCTCTGACTCCCCGGCCAGTGGAACGGTCAGAGGTGCATTAGGACCGACAGCCGCGACTTCAGGTCCACGCCTGCATGGGCCAGTGTCGCTCTCAGGGTTCCGCTGTCGAGCTCCGAGTGATCCGGCATGACGACGGTCCGGGTCACGCAGGCCGATCTTTCTGCACAACGTGGCTCCCCTTCTGGTGATCGATAGAAAAACCGAGTCTCAGGAGGG
>CAYLUL010000247.1:0-1650 GCA_964386835.1 uncultured Methanospirillum sp. | reverse complement strand
GAGATGAGCGAGACGAGGGAGTACTCCGCCGGCACGTTCAGCAGTTCGCGGACCGGTTCTGCGTGGGCCTTCTTGTCGCCCGCCACCCAGCAGCTCCCGTACCCGAGGTTCTGGAGCGCGATGATCATGCTCATCGTCGCGGCACAACAGTCCTCCAGGTAGTAGGTCTCGCTGGCGCGTCCAAACACGGCGATGCAGAGCGTGGCGTCCGCGATGAACTGTCCATGGTCGGTCAGCGCTGCGACCTCTTTCAGCAGCCCCGGGTCAGTGATCGCCCCGAAGAGCCAGGGCTGGACGTTCTTCGCCGTCGGCGCGAGTCGGCCACAGTCGAGCACGTCCGCAATCACGTACGGGGGGATCGTCGTGGGCTTGTACTTCCGCACCGAGCGGCGCGACTTGATCATCGTCGTCCCAATATTCATGGATGATCCGATCGCCGGGATTGGCGATAAGTGTTGGGGAAAAAAGGGGGGCCCGGTGTTCAGGCCCGTCGGACGAGGGCGTAACCCAGGGCGGCAAGTCCCAGCAGGGCGAGCGTGAGCCCGCCGAACCCGGGGCTCCTGGTCGTCGTGGGGAGCGTGGGGGTCGCCGTCGGCGTACTCATCCCGGTCGTTCCCGTTACCGTCGGTGTCTCTGCCGGGGTCGTGACGGCCGTTCCGGCAGTTGTCGTCGCCACCGGGGTGGTCGTTGCAGACGTGGTCGCTGTCGCGGTCACGGTCGGCGTCACCGAGGCGGCTCCGGTGATCGAGGGGCCGGAGGGTTCGCCCACCTGGACGCTCCCTGTCTGGGATCGGGTCGTTGTCTTTCCGACCTCGTTGTAGTTGTCCCGGATCCGGTTCGCATTGCAGTCGGCCCAGACCTCGTAGGTCCCCGCCCGGTAGTGCGCAGTCTCGGTAGTCCAGACCGCTCCCGTCTCATAGACCGAGGCGTTGACCGGGATCTCGACGAGCGAGGTCGTCGCTCCCCCCGGCCCCACGAGCGAGGTGAATTCGGCTCCGGTCGGGTCCCGGACATGGATCGTGACCGGGGCGCCGTTCACACCGGGCCGCTGGGCGATCGAGTAGAGGTTCGTCTCGATCCGGAACCCCAGCGGGTCACCCGAAACAAAGCCAGAGCCCGGCTCCCGGCCAGTCCGGGTGTTGATCACCCGAACCTGGAGACTCGGGTCCTTCACGATGAAGGCGAGTTCCCGGCCGGGCCAGGTGTACCAGGCACCGGTAGCGGTGCCGAAGGTACCTGGTATGACATAGAACGACGTGGGGTCCGAGACCACGACCACGTCGGAGGGTGCGTCGGTCTGGATGTTGCCGCCCGCTCCAAAGCGAGCGATCTGGCCGCCTGGCGCAATCCCGGCTGCCGTGATGTTGAGCCCCTGTTCGCCCACGAAGACGGTCCCCCCTTCGGGGATATCCGTGATGGTCGCCGCTGCGGGAGCTCCGAAAAAGCTCACCGCGACGAGGCAGGAGAGGAGAAGAATGAGTTTTCCATGCATCTGGTTCACCCGACCGCATACGGTCGCTTCAGGGTACATAGATTCTCGTCCTACGAGATAAACCGGCCGCAACCGGAGAAAAAGAAACGGGGGACGCCGTTAGTCGGCGGGTGAGATCGCCGCCGACGGGCAGGCATCGATGCAGGTGTTGCAGTCGA
>CAYLUL010000246.1:0-1653 GCA_964386835.1 uncultured Methanospirillum sp. | reverse complement strand
TCGGGAGGGTGCTCGCCTCCATCACCTCGGTGATCGGGGTCGCGCTCTTCGGCCTGCCGGCCGGGATCCTGGCCTCCGGGTTCTTCGAGGAGTTCCACCGGCGGCGTGGCGCCCGTGCCACGGTCTGCCCCCACTGCGGCGGACGGCTCGACGACGGGGCCGACGAAGAACTGGAAGGGGGACGGGGCCGTTTCCAGTCGTGAGGGGGAGCACGGGAGTCGGAAATCCCGCAGACAGGGGAGCACCGTGGGAGAACGGTCCCGTCCGATGTCCGAGGGGCACGTTCTGGGTCGCCGGCACGGCCGAAGCAGGGATATCGCTTCTCTTATATATCCCTGGACACCATTGACGAAACAATGGATCTCCCGATAGCCGGCGAGCCGGCAGCAGCGGCACCGCGCTCGAACCTGGGGGCACCGATCCTCGACCTCCTCCGGGACGGGACCGTCGGGATACGGACGGCCGTGTACCTCCGTCATTCGATCCGCAACTCCCTTGCGGGCATCCCCGTTCACCAGCAGCTCGCGGCGGAGATCACGCCCGAGGGGGCCCTGCGTGCACGGGAGTTCGGCGATGCCCTGCGGCGCCGACACCTCGTCCTCGGGCAGACGATCGCCCGCCGGAGTTGCATGACGGCGGCATGCATCGGGGCCGGGTATGCCCCCGACGGTCACTACCGGATGATCGACTATCGCCGGGACATCGACGATTTGATCCTGGACCCCGACGCCTTTCTTGCCCTCCGGGACGCGATCGGCTGGGAGCCATTGCTCCGGCGGTGGCTCAGACGGGGTGTGCCCTGTGACATCATGCGCGACCCTCACGTCTACGCCGATACGCACCTGGAGCAGCTGATCGCCATCGACGGCGATGGTAACCATGACCTGTTCGTCGTGATCGGGCACGACATCACCCTCTTTGCGCTCATCTCCCGCCTCTTCGGCCGGACGATCACGACCGTGGATTTCCTCAACGGGATCGTGATCACCACCGACGGCTCGACGTGCGAGGCGCGGTTCTCGGGCGGAGAAGAGACTCTGGCGACGACGCGGAAGAACGCGTGACTGCGCGGGGCTTCACTCGCTCGCCCGGGTGCCGGCCCGGCAGATGGATGCGGCCGACGACCACCTGCTCATGAACCTCACTCTGACGGATGCCGGGGACCGGGCCCTGGCCCCGGTGAAGAACCGCGTGCTGGTGTCCCGGGTCAACGCATTGTCACCGGCAGCGAGCGTGAGTGTCGAGATGCCGCGAACGTCGCTCGAACAGCTCGCACTCGATCCGTCCATCCTCCCCGCCGGCGTGGTGACTGCCGGCGATGCCGCGGCGTTCGACCGGTTTGTTGCTCTGCTCGATCGCTTCGACCCGGTGTCCAACATCGTGACCCCCTGATCTCTTTTTTCAAGATCGCCCCTCCCGAACGCGAACCTCTTCTTTTCGCTCCCCCCCGGGAGCCCGGATCGACCGCACGCTTTTGTGCCGGCATGCCGAACCGGTTGACGTGGACTCGCTCACCCACGCGCTCGCCGCCGCTCTCCTCGCCGAAGGCCTGGGACTGCCGGCGCTGGTCCCCTTCGCCGTGCTCGGCTCGGTGATCATCGACGCCGACGCGCTCTTCGCTCCGCTGGCGCGCCGCTTGGAACGGGCGCTGCG
>CAYLUL010000245.1:0-1672 GCA_964386835.1 uncultured Methanospirillum sp. | reverse complement strand
CGTTGAGAGCGGGATCAACCAGGGCAAGTACCTGAAGTTCGGCCCGATGGAGGATTCCGAGTTCCGCGCGCTCTCGACCCTGGTGCTCGAGAAGTACCCCGACGCGAAGATCGACCAGATTGGGGCCTCGTTTGGGGCGACGCTCCAGGGGCAGGCGGCAATCGCAATCGTCTTCTCGTTCATCCTGATGGCGATCGTGGTCTTCGTGATCTTCAGGATCTTCGTGCCGTCCTTAGCCGTGATCCTCTCCGCCTTCTCGGACATCGTGATGGCGTCGGCGCTGATGAACCTCGTCGGCATCCCCCTCACACTCGCGACGACCGCAGCCCTCCTGATGCTGATCGGCTACTCGGTCGACTCTGACATCCTGCTGACGAACCGGGTCCTGAAGCGGCAGGGGAATCTGGCCGACAAGATGGCTGGTGCGTTCACCACCGGGTTCATCATGACCTCGACTGCGTTGGTGGCTGCCCTGGCGATGTGGGTCGTGGCCCTCGTGGGCAATGTCGAGATCATCTTCCAGATCTCCTCCGTGATCCTCCTTGGGCTCGTGGCTGACATCTTCAACACGTGGGTACTGAATGCCGGCATCCTTCGCTGGTACATCGAAGGGAGGGAAGCAAAATGAAGAGAGAGAAGAAGGAGAAGCGTGTCGCCCGGCGAGAAGCCGAGGGAGACACCTCCACCAGCACCCGGTCGGCGCCGACGTACACCGGCGGATCGCGAGGGATCGACTGGAAGGCCCTCCTGACCGATTGGCGAGTCGCGCTCGTGATCGTGCTCGTCCTCTTCTCGACGATCGCGATCTACCCCCACTTCGAGGACGGGAAGCTCGAGACGAACCTGCAGTTCGGCCTCGACCTGAACGAGGGTGCCTGGCTCCAGCTTGAACTCCAGGCCGAGGTGGTGACATTCGAGACCACGGCAAAGGTGAGTGACTTCATCGAAGCGCTCTCGAAGGACCTGGACACTGATGTCGAACTGGTCGGACCGAACCAGGTAGAGATACGCAAGGGCTTGACCGAAGACCAGGTCAAAGCGGCGGTCACGAAGGCCGGCGGCAGCGTGGTCTCGATCCAGCAGGGCGTCTCGAAGACGACGGCCGAAGACATCAAGCGCATCCTCGAGAACAAGATCAACAGCCTCGGGACGCGCGACGCCAAGGTCAACACCCTCTCCGGCCTCACCGGCATCACCCGTTACATACGCATCGAGATGGCCGGCGTCGACATGAACACGGCTCAGGAGATCGTGGGCAAACAGGGCAAGTTCGAGATCCGGATCGTCACGACCGGAAACGCCTCCGAGCACATCCTCTTCGGCGACGCGATCACCTCGGTCGGGCTGCCGGCACAGGAGCCGCCGGGCTCCAATTACTGGGGCGTCGGGTTCACCCTCTCCGAGTCGGGCGCGACCGCGTTCCGGGAGGGGGCAGTCAAGTTCGGCGCCGTAACGGACCCGGAGAACCATCACCTGGTGATGCTCCTCGACAACGCGACCGTCTACGACGCGCCGCTATCCGCCGACCTCGCGGCCCAGCTCCGCAGCGGCCAGAACGTCCGCCAGCTCTTCGCTTCGACTGGCTCGGGCCAGGAGGGGCAGGACTCGGCGACGGCCCTCGAGGTCCACCTCCGCGCGGGTGCACTCCCCGTCGACGTAAAGGTTGCAGGGT
>CAYLUL010000244.1:0-1684 GCA_964386835.1 uncultured Methanospirillum sp. | reverse complement strand
CTCTCCGGTATGGATCCCCATCGCATCGACGTTCTCCATTCCGCAGATGATGATGCAGCAGTCGTTCTTGTCGCGCATCACCTCGAACTCGATCTCCTTCCACCCGATGACGGACTCTTCGACGAGCACCTGGTGGATACGGGAGTACTGGAGCCCGAGTTCGACGATCCGACGGAGTTCCTCCACGGTCGAAGCGACACCCCCCCCCGCGCCGCCAAGGGTATACGCCGGCCGGATGATCGCCGGGAGCCCGACGATGTCAAGGGCTTCATCGACCTGGTCGATCGAGTTGAGAATCATCGACCGGGGGACTGGTTCTCCGATCTCCTGCATCAGGGCCTTGAACTGTTCCCGGTCCTCGCCTCGATAGATCGCCTCGAGCGGCGTGCCCAGGATCTCGACGCCCTCGAGCGCCCCCATCTCCGCCAGTTCTGCGGTCAGGTTCAGGCCGGTCTGTCCTCCCATGCCGGAGAGGATCCCGTCTGGCCGTTCCTTCTCGATGATCCTGGCGATGATCGAGGCCTTGAGGGGCTCGATATAGATCACATCCGCCGTGTCCGGGTCGGTCTGGATCGTGGCCGGGTTGGAGTTGACGAGCACGACCTCGACGCCCTCCTCGCGCAGTGCACGGCATGCCTGGGAGCCGGAGAAGTCGAACTCGGCCGCCTGGCCGATCTGGATCGGGCCCGAGCCGATCAGCAGGACTTTCCGAATGTCGGTGCGCCTGGGCATCAGATCCCCCGCATCATGTTGTCAAAGAAGTGAGTCTCGGTATCCCGGGGCCCGCCATGCGCCTCCGGATGAAACTGGACACAGTGGATGTTCAGGTCAGGGACCTCGAAGCCCTCGACCGTCCCGTCGTTCAGGTTCGTGTAACAGGCGTCCGCGCCCTCGGGAAGCGACTCGCAGTCGACGACGAACCCATGGTTCTGGGTGGTGATGAAGATCTGGCCGTCGCGGTAGCGGACCGGCTGGTTCGATCCCCGGTGACCGAACTTCATCTTGTGGGTGGTCCCCCCGAGCGCCAGGGCGGTCAGCTGGTTCCCCATGCAGATCCCGTAGATCGGCAGGGTGCCGATCAGGTCCTTGATGCACCGGATTGCCTCGGTCGCCCGCTGAGGGTCCCCAGGACCGTTCGAGATGAAGAGCGCCGAGGGGTTCCAGGCCTCGATCACGTCCGAAGGGGTGTTGTGCGGGAAGATGCCGATCTCGGCTCCCCGCCGAAAGAGGCTGATCACCATGTTCTTCTTAATCCCAAGATCCAGGACGGCTACGCGCTTGCCGTTACCCGGGATCTCGTAGGGCTCCTGGGCGGAGACCAGCGGAATCCAGTCCTGCTCGGTGATCGGCGCAACAGCCCGCGCCAGTTCGACCGCGTGTTCGTCGGTCGCGTCGTCCCCGCAGACGAGCGCAGCGCGGAGCGCTCCGTACTGTCGCGTCCTGATGGTGAGCGCACGGGTGTCGATCCCCGTGCAACCGAGAAGACCGTGCTCCCGGAAGTAGCTCCCGAGCGGCTGGTTCTCCTCAGGAGCGCCGGCGACCTCACGTGTGATACACGCGAGCGCTTTCACCTCCGGTGATTGAAAATTCTTCGCATCGACCCCGTAGTTCCCAATAAGGGGAAACGTAAACATCAGGATCTGCCCGGCATAACTCGCGTCGGTCAGGGCTTCCATGTAGCCCG
>CAYLUL010000243.1:0-1789 GCA_964386835.1 uncultured Methanospirillum sp. | reverse complement strand
CCAAGATGATCACCGACGACCGGGTCGACGTCCTGGTCGGTGGGTTCTCGTCCGCCGTCGTCACCGCCCACCAGTCGATCGTGGCGGAGAACGGGGTCCCCTACATTATCACCGGTGCCTCGAGCCCGACGATCACCCGGCGGACTGACATCAACACCTCGATGATGTTCCACCACTGCCCGACCACCGACGACTATGGTGAGAAGACCACCCTCTTCATCGCTGAGGCGGTGCGGCCAGCGATCAACGAGAAGTTCGGGTTTGCGCCCAGCCGGCCGCTTCGGCTCGCCGTGGTCTACCAGGACAGCCCGTACGGCAAGGGCGTCCTCTCGGCGGTCAACGAGACGATCACCGCGCACGGCCTCGCGATCGAGATCGTGGCGAGTGAGTCATACAAGATGGGTGAGACCGACTTCCGGACGATCCTCACCTCGGTGAAGGCGAAGCAGCCCGATGTCATCTACCCGGCAGCATTCCTGAACGAGCAGGTCCCGATGATGACCCAGGCCCGCCGTGACGTCGGCCTCGACACGATCTTCCTCGCGGTGGAGTGCAACGACGACCCCGACTACTACAGGGGGCTTGGGCAGTACGGCGACTCCTCGGTGATCGAGAGCCGCTTCTCGCCCTACGCGATCCCGAAGGGACCGCTCTCCGCGAGGGTGACCGCGTACCGGAACGACTACGCCGCCCGGTTCGGCGGGTTCCCCGGGATGATGGGCGCCTCCACCTACGAGGGCGTCTACGTTGCTGCCGCCGCTGCGGAGAAGGCCGGCTCGACCGCCCGTGGTGACTTCGTCGCGGCACTCTCGACGATCGCCGTCCCGGAGATGGTGGAGTCGATGGATGGGGGTGTCATCTCGTTCGCGAACCCCTTCCGCGAAAGCCGGTCGAACCTCTACATGGAGCAGCTCCGCTGGGACGGCGGGTCCCAGGAGCTCCGCCCGGTCATCGTCTGGCCGGCGGAACTGATGGAAGACCCCTTCACGCTCCCCGCCTGGTACCGCCCGGGGAGCGGCTAAGCTCCCCTCTTTTATCATGGCACTCGATCCCGGCACCCTGCTGCAGATCCTCTTCTGGGGGCTCTATGCCGGCTGCATCTACATCCTGCTCGCGACCGGCGTGAACCTGATCTTCGGCGTGATGAAGACCGTGAACTTCGCCCACGGCGAGCTGCTGATGATCGGGGCGTACGTCACCTGGTCGCTCTTCGTCCTGACCGGGGTGAACCCGTACCTGCTCCTCGTCGTGACCGTCCCCGTGCTCCTGGCACTTGGTGTGGCGGTCGAACGGCTCGCATTCCGGCCGGTCCTCGGCTCGCACAAGCTGAACGAGATCTTCCTCTCGATCGGGCTGATCTACCTCTTCCAGAACGGCGCGGCCCTCCTCTGGGGCGACGACTACCAGTCGCTCCGGTCGCCATTCGAGGCAATATCGGTCCCGATCGCGTCGTTCAAGCTCCCACTCGACTACCTGATCATCATCGGGGTGACGGTCGCGATCCTGGTCGGCCTCCAGCTCCTCCTCCGACGGACCCGCCTGGGGCTCGCGCTTCGGGCGACGAGCCAGAACCGGAAGGCGGCGATGCTGTCCGGCATCGACGTCGAGCGGATGGACATGCTGGCGTTTGGGATGGGAGCCGCGCTCGCCGGTGCCGCCGGCACCCTCTGGGCGGTGAGCGGCCAGGTCTTCGATCCGTACATGGGATCGGTGCCGGCGATCAAGGCGTTCGCGATCGTGATCCTGGGGGGCCTCGGGTCGATCCCCGGGGCGATCCTGGGCGGCCTCT
>CAYLUL010000242.1:0-1792 GCA_964386835.1 uncultured Methanospirillum sp. | reverse complement strand
CAGGTCACAGCGTTCTTTCCGACGTTTCGGCGATAACGTGTCGCGAGGCGATGGGCGGCGTGTTCCCCGTGTGGGGCCGTTGCGATGGCGGACTGCTGAGAGAGCGCACAGGGTCGCATGTGCGTCTTTTTTAATGAAAAACTGATGATGCATCATCATACCAGCAGGGTGACCAGGCATGTCCGAGTGTCTCATCACTATCACCATCGAACCGCTCGAGGAGGGAGGATACCTCGCAACGAGCAGCACCGTGCAGGGACTGATCGCGGAGGGCCAAACAATCGCTGAGACGATCGAGATCGCACAGGACGTGGCACGGCGACAGATCGAATCCAGCCTTGAACACGGTGATCCTCTGCCGCCGACACTCAGACCGCTCGCCGATCAGGGGAGTGAAATACAGATCCCGGTCACCGTCGCTCCATGACCCACCTCCCTCCCCTGACGGCACGGGAGGTTATTCGGCTGCTCAAGACCGCAGGCTTCGCCTTCGACCGACAGGCCAAAGGGAGCCACGAGATCTGGTACAACCCCGAGACACGACGTCAGTGTGACCGTTCCCAATCATCCCGGACGAACCATCTCCAGAGGCACCCTGACGACGATCATCCGGGAGAGCGGCCTCTCAGTCGAGGAGTTCTTCTCGAACCGGTGACTGATCGTCAACGACAGAGGCATCACACGCGTTGGGAACCGTTTGATCGTGCTACGCCCCTTCCATGCCTGCGAATGGCCCTGTGCCTGAATCTCGAAACGGTCCCCTATCCGGTTTCCCCGCCAGAGGTCGGTTCATTCACAACCGAGGGCGGGAAAGAACACCAGGTCAGGATCATATTCACGACAACGACCACCACACCTCTGTGATCCGCAGAGGCAGGAGGCGTGGACAGAAGCACCACCACCTTCTCCGACCGGCATCTCGGGAGAGCGGGTCTTTCTCGATCCCGAGATCCAGCGATCGTCCGATTCATTCGCAGGGACCGATGGAGGGGGACGATTCAACGGCAGGTCGGCCTCGAGCGCCGCCGAACCGCTTGTCGACTCTCCTGGTTCAGCGACACCAGGTGCAACCACGGCACGGACCGTCCCGGGGTCGCACGCGGATAGCTGCCCCCGACGCCTCTCGATCAGACCACGACGCACACCGGTCCCGCTCGATCGAGATGATCGAACGGGAAGCAAGGAGCCCTCCGCCGGCGGAGAAGCGGACCAGCGAAGCATGTAAGAACTCCAGCGTCGAATGAAGGGCAGGAGCATCCCATTCGCTATGGATCCCGAGATCCTTCTCGAGCAGCAGGCGAGCGTCATGAGAGAGAGATACGGTGTTCGGCGCATCGGTCTCTTCGGCTCATTCGCCAGAGGGGGTGCCGGCCCGATGAGTGATGTCGACGTCCTCGTCGAGTTCGAGGACCCATTCGTCACCTTCGATCGGTACATGGACCTGAAGATCTTCCTTGAGGACCTCTTTTCTCGGCAAGTCGACCTCGTGCTTCGCCATACGCTCAAGCCCCGCATCCGGAATACGATCGAAGAGGAGACGGTCTTTGTCGAGATCCCTGCTCCTCTATTGTGATGACATCCTCGACGCGATCGAAGCGATCCGGGGATACATTCAGGGAGTTGACTTCGAGGCGTTCGCCGTCGACCCGATGCGGAGCGATGCGGTCCTCTACCAGCTGGTCATCATTGGGGAGGCGGTTCGTCAGATCCCGGAAGCGGTGCGGGAACGACACCCGGAGATAGAGTGGCGAAAAGTCGTTGGGATGCGGGACGTCGTCGTGCATGGGTACCA
>CAYLUL010000241.1:0-1833 GCA_964386835.1 uncultured Methanospirillum sp. | reverse complement strand
CCAGGTCCTCGGCTCCGTCGTCCTCGCCGGTATCGATGGTCCTCGTCCACTGCGTCGCGCCGTCGGGGGCCAGCTTGACGACCACGATGTCACGGTCCGCGACCGTGTCGGGCCCGCCGATGCACCCAGCCAATGCAGCGAGCAGCAGCACCAGCATCGCCAGCACGACTGTGCAGCATCCTCGCAATTCTTCCATAACGTCCTCACGTCCTCACCGATTCCGACATCCCCGTCCAGGCTGTGGCCGGGGATCGTCAAAGGAATCGGTAGTGGTAGACTGGGGCCATCCCAGCAAGAACCTGCCGATCGACTTTTTTGAGGGAAACCAACCCGGACTCGAGAAGGGTGAAGAGAGGGGTGCGGCGGACTGCCGCGGAGAAAAAGGTATCAGCGGCCGCCCGCGCCGCCGCCGCCAAAGCCCCCACCGCCACCGAACCCGCCGCCCCCGAACCCACCCCCGCCAAAACCGCCGCTCCCGCTGGACACGGGGGGGGCGAAGAAGAGCATCGGGACGAATGCGGAGTTCAGATGTGTCGGCACCGCCACGTCGTCCGGGATCTGGATGTTCAGCTCGTTCATCGCTCGCGCCACCCTGTCGCCGACCCCGAGGGCGGTGCCATAGACGAGCCACTCACCCCACATCGAGAGGTCTGCCGGCGAGTACTGCCGCATCAGGGCGAGGTCCGAGAGGAAGTTCGAGAACGCCTCCCACTCGAGCCGCTCGCGATAGGCGTCCCCCTTCCAGTGACCGAAGAGGGTCGAGGGAAAGGCGACCGCGATCAGGGACTGGCCGACCCCAAGCGCGAAGAGCAGGACTGGACCGACAAACCAGGCACTCGCCTGGGGAAAGACGAAGACCAGGAGGAGTGAGATGCCCGCGAGCACGATCGCCGCGATGATAAGGGGGAGGAGGTGGATCCGTCCCGAGACGACGTGCTCTGTGATTACGGACGGATCGGTGTGCGATGCGAGCGCGCGGTAGGCACCCAGGTTACGGACCATCGTCGACTGGAGGGCGCTTTCCCGTTTCGCCCGCTCCTGGAGGTCCGAGAGCTCACGGGTGTCGACGATTCCGTCCTCGGTCGCGATCGCCTGGAGAAAGGAGACGACCTCTGCCTCGTATCGGTCGTCCGGGATGGCGGAGGTGAGGTGAATCAGGACGTCATCGCCTCCCTCGATCTCCTCGACCCGCACTATGCCGCGCCGGTGGAGGTCGAGCACGGTCGCGTAGAACCCGTTCTCGTCGGAGGTCGCGGCGTCACCGGTGTAGAGCAGGTTGACAACCCAGGGCTTTCGCGACGGGTTCGGCATGGTGCTCAGGTACTCGGGGACCGTGAACGAGCGCTCCCGCCCGTACCGGCGATAGATCAGGATGAGGAGGAAGGGGACCGCGAGCACAAAGAGGACGCCGATCCAGTAGAGCCCCTGACCGAGCCAGTACGGCAGGTTGTAGAGAAGACCGGCATTGCGGGTCTGGCCGGCGATGTCGTCGACCGGGCGGGCAAAGCCGGCGACCGAATCGAGCATCGACCGGTCGATGAGAAGTTCCACCGCGACCGTCTCGTCCTCGCCGGCCCTGCCCGTGATTACGATCCGGTCACCCTCACGCGACTGAGTCAGAGTCGGAGGGTAGGCATAGACCTCCTGGACTCCGTCGGAGGGGATGACCAGGCGAATCGAACGGTACGGCACGTGCTGCCGGGCGAGCTTGAGGTTGACGTGGACCAGGGCGTCGTCGTACTCGACAGGTGGACGCACGACAAATTGGTAACGGGCTTCGTACGTGCCCCGGTCAAAGTACCCCGTCTCGACCAGACCGACCTCGTTTTGCTC
>CAYLUL010000240.1:0-1846 GCA_964386835.1 uncultured Methanospirillum sp. | reverse complement strand
GCAACCGGTGCGCGATCGTCACGGACCGCCCGGAGGACCTGGTCGAGGTGCACCCGCCGTCGCGAGGGATGGTGGACCTCGGCGGGCTGACGGTCGAGTGGTGCCCGCCGCCGCCGGCGATGAGATGAAGAAGGCGCGGGCGCCATCTCCAGATGACGGCTTCTCCGACCATGTTCACCGTTCGGCGACCACACCGACGGTGCAGGAATACCGCGTCAGAGGAGCGCCACGAACTCCTCAACGGTCAGTCCGGCATCGCGGATGATGGCTCGCAGCGTCCCCCTCCGAACCTGGTCGTGCATCGGGACCACGACTCTGCGGTGGGGAGACTCCTTCTCCTTCATCGTGACGTGACTCCCCTTCCGGTGATGGGGCTCGAACCCGGCGCGCTGCAAGAGACGGACGATCTCGGAGCCCGAGAGCGTGGGCAGCGCTGATGCCACGTCAGGCGACCTCGACCTCGGTGATGACCGGTGCCGACGCTGGTGCGGGGAGGTCGTCGATCGACAGGCTCTCGAGGTAGCAGGCGATGGCCTCTCTGATTCCTTCCATGGCCTCCTCGATCGAGACGCCCTCGCTGTGGCAACCCGGCAGGGCCGGACAGCACGCGTTATACCCCCCGTCCTCGAGATCCTCGGTGATCACCACGAGATACCGCATCGACGGAGTATCATCGTGCCGGCAGAAGAGAGTTGCGATACGTGAAATCATCACCCGGCCCTATCGCGGTTGGGGGCACGGGTCGGCCGGTACTGCTCGGGGTTACCGAGCGGCTTGAGTTCGTGGACGCGCCGTCGCACGTCGCGGACCTGGCCGGTGCCGGGCGCGGGGCTATGCGATGGCCGGCAACCGGATCGCGATCGCGATGGATCACTCGTGCGATATCGTCAAGGTGCACCCGCCGTCGCGAGGGAAGGTGGATCTCGGCGGAGTCACGGTCGAGCGGTGCCCGCCGAAGCCGTCTCCCGCGAATTCCTCTGCCGGCGCTCCGCGGCCAGTTCGATCAGTCTGTCCGGATAGACCCGGAGCGTCCGCGATCATCGTCCCTGGGGCGTTTTTTTCCCCGGGACAACCCGCATGCGCGTGGGAATCGGACGGTGTCACATCTCCCCGCGGTCCACGACGAACCACTCGGCCTTGCAGTCCCGGCATTCGAAGACGTAGAGGACCCCGGACCGTCCGATGAAGATCGGATCTCCCTCGCAGCACGGGCAGTACCCGGAGTCGGGGTGCTCGGGGTGGACCCGATCGCCGGCGATCGGGATCCCGGTCTTCTCGTCCATGAACGCGATCTAGGCGTGTCGATATGATGACTATTTCGATCCGGCTGTTGCGGGCGGGGCGAGACAAATAAAGCGTCTATCTCTCTCTTTTTCCCTTCGTGCTGGCGTCCGTTCACTTTCACACCGCGAGCCTCACCGTTGATAGCCTCTCATGACCAGGATCGTTACTCTCGCGGCCGAGGCAATGACGGCGGTGGGGAGGTTCTCATCATGAACGACAACAACGGACACGGCCCCTCCACCCTTCCCTGGCACCCGCATGTCGGACGGACGGGACCCACACCAGCCGGAGGCCGGCGATGACCGCCGACCTCGCCCCCCTGCTCGTCCGCTGGCGGCGGTTCCGCCGGGCGCTGAACGTCGAGGACCACGCGGCGATGGACCGGCTGATCGCTGCCGTCGAAGCCCGGGGGCCGGCCCTCGCCCGGCAGGTCGACGACCCGCTCGAGGCCGCGGTCCTCGCGGTGCTGATCGAGCTCGTGCAGGAGGCGGACCGCCGTGCGGCTGGCGCTTGAGTCCGGGGTGACGGTCGAGCCCGGGCGATTCACAGCGCTGGTCGCGCC
>CAYLUL010000239.1:0-1869 GCA_964386835.1 uncultured Methanospirillum sp. | reverse complement strand
ATGCCGGGCGGCAAGGAGAAGGACCGGATGTGCGCGCACGAGGCCTCGCAGGGGCTGATGCTCGCCCAGCTGATGACGAACAAACATATTATCGAGGTCTTCGTCCACGAGGACGAGGCCGAAACGGACGCGGAACTCGCCTGGCTCGCCGAGCAGCGGGCCCGCGAGCACGCGGCGAACGCGGTCCGCCTGATGCTCCGGCCGCGTGACCTGGAGCGGGAGGCCGGCACGGGTCAGCGGCAGGGGTTCGCGGACGCGGGGCCGGCGCGGCAATAAAGATAATCGAGTGAAACAGAGGTAGACAGGACATGACGCTCAGGCTCGGATTCGTGGTCTCGGAGTTCAACCGGGACATCACCTACATGATGGAGATCGAGGCGCGCGAGCACGCCCAGTTCCTCGGCGCCGAGGTGACCGAGGTCCTCTACGTCCCCGGCGCGTACGACATGCCGCTCGCGATCAAGTCCCTGCTCCGGAAGGGCGGGGTCGACGCGGTGGTGACGATCGGCTGCGTGATCGAGGGCGCGACCCAGCACGACGAGATCGTGGTGCAGCACGCGGCGCGGAAGATCATCGACCTCTCGCTCGAGTTCGAGAAGCCGGTCGCTCTCGGGATCTCCGGGCCGGGCATGACCAGGATGGAGGCGACCGAGCGGATCGACTACGCCCGGCGCGCTGTCGAGTCGGCCGTGAAGATGTGCCAGCGGCTCCAATGAACCTCTCGTCCCGGATCGGCGGGATCGCCCCGTCGGCCACGCTCGCGATCGCCGGGCGGGCGAAGGCGCTCCAACAGGCCGGGGTCGACGTGATCAGCCTCTCGGTGGGCGAGCCCGACTTCGATACCCCCGCGCACATCACCGCCGCATGCATCGCGGCCCTGCAGCGGGGAGAGACCCACTACGCTCCCGGAGCTGGCCTCCCGCCCCTCCTCGAGGCGATCGCGGACGTCTCGACCACGCGGAACCGGATCCCCTGCGGGCCCGACCGGGTGATCGTGACGGCCGGCGCGAAGGACGCGATCCACCAGGCGATGCAGGCGGTGCTGAACCCCGGCGACGAGGTGATCGTGCTGACGCCGGACTGGGTCAGCTACGAGGCCTGTATCCGGCTCGCGGACGGGGTACCGGTCTTTGTCGCGGTCGACCCGTCCACCTTCCAGGTGACGGACGCGCTCCTGGAGGCGGTGACCGACCGGACGAGGATGATCGTCGTCAACTCGCCGTCCAACCCCTCGGGTGCGGTCCTCGACCAGCGGTCGCTCAACCTCGTTGCGGACATCTGCCGGGACCGGGGGATCCTCGCGCTCTCGGACGAGATCTACGAGCGGCTCGTCTACGGCGTGACCCCCGTCTCGCTCGCCTCCCTGCCGGGGATGGCGGAGCAAACGGTGACGGTGAACGGGTTCTCGAAGGCCTACGCGATGACCGGATGGCGGCTCGGCTGGGCGGTGGGCCCGAAGCCGGTGATCGAGTATATGGCCCGGGTGCAGGGCCACACGACGAGCCAGGCGGTGACCTTCGTGATGCACGGTGGTCTCGCGGCCCTGACGGGGGACCAGGCACCGGTCGAGGAGATGCGCCGGGCCTTCGACGAACGTCGGCGGTACGTGCTCGGGCGTCTTGCCGGGATGGGCTACCGGACTGCGCCGGCGGACGGTGCATTCTACGCGTTCGTGGAGGTCGGCGGCGACGATGTCGCGATCGCCTCCCGGTGGCTGGACGAAGCTCGTGTCGCCGTGACGCCCGGTTCGGCCTTCCACGCGCCGGGCTGGCTCCGGCTCAGCTACGCGACCGCCCTTCCTCGCCTGGCCGAGGCGATGGACCGGGTGGCGGCGCTCGGCTGAGCCCTGATCTCGATCTCCGCGCGCCG
>CAYLUL010000238.1:0-1887 GCA_964386835.1 uncultured Methanospirillum sp. | reverse complement strand
CGATCACGATGAACCGGTACTCGGCCTGGAGGTCGGCCAGGCACTCCGAGAGGAGATCGTTCGAGAAACAGTAGCAGCCTGTCCCCTCCGGACGGCCCATCGCGATCAGGTCGACGCCCGTGCCCTCGACCAGCACCTGCCGGAACCGAAGACGCACGTAGTCATGGCGCGACATCCCCGGCGGGATCGACTTCGAGAAGGCCTCCTCACGCATCGAGCCGAGCGACTCCACCACATCCATGCCGAGGGCCTCGTTCAGGTTGGAATTCGGATCCGCGTCGACCGCGAGGACCGGGGTTTCGCCCATCCGGCGGAAGGCATCGACCAGGAGCGCCGCCGTCGTCGTCTTGCCGGTGCCGCCCTTGCCCGAGAGCGCGATACGGAACGGAGGCTGCCCCATCATGCCCCCTCGCGCCATGCACGCGCAACGCGGGCCGTCGTCGCCTGGATCCGGGCGGCCTCATCGTCGTTCGCGAACCGGATGCCGCAGCTCGGCGTGATCAGCGACTGCCGAACGAGCACCGCGGGATCGACGTACTCGGCCATCGCGGTTCGAATCGCATCCATCCGGGCGACAAGCGCGGCCTCGTCCTCGAGGGCGAACTGCCGGGCATCGGCCGGCACCACGCCCCAGGCGATCACTCCGCCTCGCTCCAGGAACGCGGCCGCGTCCCCGGCAAAGAGCAACAACTCGGTCGCTGTCTCGTGGGCATCGAGCGAGATGACGGCCAGGTCCAGGTCCAGCACGAACCGCCAGTCCGTGTTTGAGCAGCAATGGATCCCGAGCCCTCCCTCCACAAGCGACCCGATGTCCTCGAACGCAAGGCGGACCATCTCCTCGGAGACCGGGACCACGGTCGAGCCGAGGCTCGCCCAGTAGGGCTCGTTCATGACGACCAGGGTCTCGGGGACGCCCGTCTCCCGGAGGACCGCCTCGGTCTCCCGGGCACGAAGTGCGAGCATCTTCGCGAGCAGGTCGGCGTAGGCCTCGTCGTAGAGGATCGGACGCTTGTCGCGGTCGACGATCTGCATCCCGACGGTGACCGGGCCGGTCACCTGGCTCTTTGCCAGGACCGCCCTGGAGAGATCGCGGGAGATCAGTTCAAGAAGGCCCGCGTTCGCCTCCAGGGTCGGGCCGTAGTCGGACGCGTCCTGCTCGACAAAGTCAAGGTAGACCTTCTCCTGCGCTTCCGCATGGTCGGCATCGCGATCTACCACGAGCCGTCCTTCGACCACCTCCAGGCCGGGAAGGAAGGTCGCGTCGTTCCAGACGATCTGCTCGAACGGGCCGCGATTCGGGAGGCCTGGCGCGTAGGGGACCTCGGGGAACGCGGCCAGGACGTCGTTGACCGCGCGCACCGGGTCTATGTGCGGCAGGCCTCCGATCCCGGTCGCCTGGCCGCAGGGAGGAGCGATGAAACCTGCCATGACTCAGGCCTCCGTGTGATGAATGCCGTTCGAGCGCGCCCGGAGGCGGCAGCTGTTCAGCATCTCCGAGACGGCGGGGAAGAGCGAGAGGTCTGTATGCGGCAGGAATGAGGACGAGGTGTACTCCTCCATGAACGAGGGCTCGGCGTTCAGCTCGATATAGGCGATGTTGTCGGCGATCACGTCCAAGGTCCGTCTCTCGTCACGGTTGATCAGCGCAATGTTCGCGCCCATCACGGCCCCGTTCCCGATGTTCCGGATCCGGTCCAGGGGTACCTCAGGAATCAGGCCGATCGTGAT
Source organism: uncultured Methanospirillum sp. (assembly GCA_964386835.1). GTDB lineage: Archaea > Halobacteriota > Methanomicrobia > Methanomicrobiales > Methanospirillaceae > UBA288. The sequence continues at coordinate 159 of CAYLUL010000238.1, read as the reverse complement.
CGAGTTCTGCTTGTTGAGGTAGTTGCCGAACGCACCCGAGAAGTAGATCGTCCCGAGATCCCGGAAGGTGATCCCCGCCATATTCATCAGGACTGCGCAGGCGGCGAGGATCGAGGCCTTGGACATGATCAGGGACTTGATGTCGTTCTCGGTAAAGAC
>CAYLUL010000237.1:0-1892 GCA_964386835.1 uncultured Methanospirillum sp. | reverse complement strand
CCCGGCGAACCGCTCTCGGCCCGGGCGATCGCGCGGGCGGTCTCGACCGGCGTTGACCGGGTGATCACCGTGAACCTGCACGACCCATCGGTGCTGGAACACTTCCGGGTCCCGGCCGAGAACATCTCGATCGCCCCCCAGGTCGGAGCGTGGGTGGCAGAACGCCACGGTGACCATCCCCTCGTCCTCTCCCCGGACGACGGAGCGGCCCGGTTTGCGGCGGAGGTGGCGGCCGTCGGGGGGTTCGATCACGACTACCTGGACAAGACCCGGCTCTCGGGCGAACAGGTCGAGATCCGCCCCAAATCGCTCCCGGCGGAGGGGCGCGAGGTCATCATCGTGGACGATATCATCTCGACCGGGGGGACGCTCGCGACGGCGGCCCGGATGCTCCTCGACCAGGGGGCGACCACAGTCAGTGCCGCCTGTGTCCACGGAGTCTTCGCTGGCGGAGCCCTCCTGCACCTCGCTGCGGCCGGGGTGAAGGGGGTGGTCTGCTCGGACACGATCGAGCGGGCAAACTCCTGCATCACAGCCGCAGACCAGCTGGCCGACGTGCTCCGGTGATGTCGGCCCAGGATCCCTGCCTGGTGCTCGACGCATCGGCATTCTTCGCGGGGGGGGAAAGGTTTCTCGCCGCCACGGAACCGGGCGAACGACGCCTGGTTCCGCCGGCCGTGGTCGACGAGGTCCGGGATGCGGCCGCCCGTTGCCGGCTCGAGCTCGCCCTCGAACGCGGCCTCGTGGTCCTCGGGCCCTCCCCGACCTCGCTCGAGGCGGTGGCAGAGGCGGCGATTGCCTCTGGAGAGACGGACCGGCTCAGTCCGGCCGATCGCGAGGCGCTCGCCCTCGCCCACGAGCACGGAGCGACACTCGCCACCGACGACTTCGCGCTCCAGAACGCTGCGAAGAAAATGGGGGTCTCCTGCCGGCCGATCGCGCAGCGCGCCGCCTCGCCGCGCCACCGGGGGTACCGGTGCGCCGGCTGCGGCCGGTTCGCCGACGGGCCGGGGGAGTGCCAGGTCTGCGGCGCAGCGATCGGGCCGGCCCGGGGGAGGAGAGCGGCGGCCCGGGAACCGCGCGATCGGACAATACATAAATAGTCTGTGATGAACCCTCTTTCCATGACCTCGCTCGACGAGCTGATCGCGAAGGCCCGCCTCCTCATCTCCGAAGGGCACTCACCCGGGCAGATCGCGGACGAGCTCTCGCTCTCGATGGAGACCGTGACCTGGCTCCTGACCCAGAAGAAGGGGGACGTCGCCCCGAAGGACGTCCACATCGACTGGACCGTGGTCTCCTCGAACGCCCTGCTGCTCGACGACGTCGCGCGCCTGATGCTCCACCGCTACCACTGCGCTGAGCCCCCGAAACCAGGAGAGAAGTCCTGCTCGTCGGGGCTGGAGAACGTTGCCGTCGTCGGCATCGCGATCTCCGGGGTGCCGCTCGCGACCCTGATCGCCCAGGCGGAGCGAGTGAAGCTCGCGATCTACCACCCGGCAAAGCACTCGACGGCGGAGATGCCGACGGGTTCGATGTCCGGGAACTTCTCTGCGATCACCGGTGAGCGATGCATCATCGTCGACGATGTGATCACCAGCGGCCGGACAATGCACGAGGTCGTCGAGTATCTCCGCCGGCACAAGGCGACGCCGGTCGCGATCTGGGTGCTCTTCGACAAGCGCGGCATCAAAGAGGTCGACGGCGTCCCGGTCTACCCGGTCTTCCGAGTCTCCCGGATCGACTGATCGGCAGGAAAGAATATATAGAACAACAAATCACATTTTTAGCACTCTTACCCTACAGGGAGGTTATACCGTGCTTTCAGGACAGCCGATCATCATTCTCAAGGACAACGTCGAGCGGACCCGCGGCCAGGAGGCCCAGCGTTC
>CAYLUL010000236.1:0-1928 GCA_964386835.1 uncultured Methanospirillum sp. | reverse complement strand
TCGATCATGGACGATGCGACGAAGGAGCGCTTCAAGTGGAAGTTCTACAAGCTCACCCTGCTCCTGAACGTGGTCATCCTCTTTTACGCCCTCGCGGTGATGGCCCTCTTCAAGGGTGGCCAGTACGCACTCCCGCTCTTCGCCGCGCTCGTGATCACTGCCTCGGTGCTCGCTTTCGTCTTCATGCGGATGTACAGGAAGGAGAAGGCATGGTTGATAGCCCAACCCTGAACCCGGAGAACGATCTCCTCGATAAGATGCGGAGCGAGATCGAACTGCTGGCCCGGCACATCGAGGTGGCGAAGGCGGTCAAGGATCACCAGCCGATCGGCATCCTGAAGCTCTCGGAACTCCTGGATGAGCCCGTTCACCGTGTCCGCTATTCGCTCCACGTCCTGGAGGCACAGGGGTACATCGCGGCATCCCCGGCAGGGGCGATCGCCACCTCTCGAACCGCCGTGCTGCTTGAGAGCCTCGACGCGGAGATCGAGCACCTGATCACGTTCCTCCAGGCGATCCGGGACCGATAGTCCACCCAGGATTCCGGATCAGCCGGACAGGGCAGACCCGACGGCAGCCAGGAGCTGGTTGAGCCGGTATGGCTTTGGCAGGACGCCGACGAAGCCCCAGGCGACAGGGTCGGCCATCACCGGGTCGTTCGAGTAGCCCGACGAGACGATCGCCCGGACTGAGGGATCGAGGGCGAGCAGGCATTTCATCGCCTCGACACCCCCCATTCCCCCCGGGATGGTGAGGTCCATGATCACGAGGTCGAACGGATCACCAGCGGCGAGAGCCTCGCGGTAGTGGTCCAGCGCCTCTTCGCCGTCGGCCGCGCACTCCACCCGGAACCCGTTCATCCGGAGCATCGCACCGGTTACCTCGCGGATGGCCGGCTCGTCATCCATCAGCAGCACCCGGGCGTCCGAGGTGGCCACCTGCGGATGCGCAGGTCCCTCTGCGGGTGGTACCGGGCGGACCTCGGGGTGACCCGGTAAACGGATGACGAAGGACGCCCCCCCACCTGGCGCCGGTTCAAAGGCCAGGTCCCCACCGTGCCGACGGATGATCGAGAACGACGCCGAGAGGCCGAGCCCCGTCCCCCGTGAGCGGGTGGTGAAAAATGGGTCAAAGATCCGGTTGCGGAGTTCAGGCGGCACGCCCGGACCATGGTCCCGGACTTCGCACCTGACGTATGGACCCGCCTGCAGCGGCATTCCTTCCCCGCCTTCCAGGATGACATTCGACAGCCGGACCTCGATCTGCCCCCGGCCGTCCATCGCCTGGACGGCGTTCAGGACCAGGTTCGAGACCACGTGGGAGATCTGGCCGGGGTCGGCCTCGACCGTCCAGAGGTCCCGGGGAGAGGAAACAAGGCACCTGACCCCTGTCCCGCGGCTGGCGAACTCTGCTGCCTCCGAGACCAGGTCAGAGATCTGCACGGCCCGTTTGACTGGCGAGCCGCCCTGGGCAAAGGTCAGGAGCTGCGTGGTCAGCGACGTCGAGCGTTCGAGCTGCCGTGCCAGCTCGTCGAGCCGCTCCCGCACCGGGTCGTCGGATTCGATCCCGGCTCGGGCCAGTTCAAGGTTGCCCATCGCCGCCGCGTTCAGATTGTTGAAATCATGCGCAATCCCGCCGGCCAGCACCCCGAGGGCCTCGAGCCGCTCGGAGGCGGCGAGCTGATCATGCATCGCCATGCACTCGGCCGTCCGCTCGGCGACCAGCCCCTCGAGTTCGTCACGGTACTGTCGCAGCTCGGCTAGGACTTCATGCTGCTCGGTCACGTCCCGGCCGACGAACTGGTGCGCCCCACCGCCCAGGGCGCGCACGGTGAACGCGATCTGGCGCACGGTCGATCCGTTCTCGACCGTGATCTCGGTCTCGACCGTCGGGTGCTCAGGAGATGTCGATCGGATCGCCTCGCTCAT
>CAYLUL010000235.1:0-1970 GCA_964386835.1 uncultured Methanospirillum sp. | reverse complement strand
TCTTCTCCATAATCTGGTGGGCGTGCTTGAGCGAGTACATACAACAGAACCGGCTGCAGTACGGCTTGCCGACACCAGTGTTGTCACGGGAACCGGCACAGAGCACGAAAGCGATCCGCTTCGGCGTGGCACCATCGGAGGGCCTCACGAGATGACCGCCAGTCGGGCCGGACGCACAGATCAGCCGTTCGAACTCGAGCGAGGTGATCACGTTCTCGTGTCGCTTGTATCCCCACTCTTCCTTGTTCTCGATCGGGAAGATCTCGAAACCAGTGGCGAGGATGACGGTGCCGACCTTGACCTTGACAAGCTCATCCTGCATCTCAAGGTCGATCGCCTTCTTATCGCCGCAGGCATCGACACAGAGGCCGCACTTGACGCACGCATCCCAGTCGATGGTGTAGAGCAGCGGGACGACCTGCGGGTGGTAGATGAAGATCGCCTTCCGGGGCGCCATTCCCATCTCAAAGGGATTCGGCTTCGTGACCGGGCAGACCGGATCACAGTCTCCACAGCCCGTACAGCCACCGCCGACGATGCCCTTCGCTTCAGCTTCGGCCGGGGTGAGGACACCCGTCGCCTTGCGGCGCACAGTCACGTCAAAGTTGCCGATGTATCCCTCGACCGCCTCGACCTCGGAGTTGACCATGAGGGCGATGTTGTCAGCGCGCCCCACGTCGACCATCTTGGGTGTCAGGATGCACTGCGAGCAGTCGAGAGTCGGGAAGGTCTTGTCGAGCTGGGACATCCGGCCGCCGATTGTCGGGGCCTTCTCGATCAGATAGGTCTTGATCCCGGCATTTGCGAGATCAAGCGCTGCCTGCATACCCGCTACGCCTGCACCCACGACCATCGCTGCATGCTCGACAGGCACGGACTTCGGGTAGAGGTCCTCGAGGAGCGAGGCCTTCGCAACCGCGATACGGATCGCGTCCTTGGCCTTCTCTGTCGCTCCACCCTGGTCGTGCATGTGCACCCACGAGTTCTGCTCGCGGATGTTCGCCATCTCGAAGCGGAACGGGTTCAGGCCGCCATCCTTCGTCGCGGCACGGAATGTCGGCTCGTGAAGTCGCGGAGAACAGGCCGCGACCACGACTCCGGTCAGGTTCTGCCCGGTGATCTCATCCTTGATGGTGCCCTGGCCGGGCATCGAGCACATATATTTGTAGTCGTCGACGACCGCAACGTTGGGCAGGGTCTTCGCGTACTCCTTCACTGCATCGACATCTATCGAACCGGCGATATTGGTGCCGCAGTGACAGACGAAGACTCCAATCCTTGGCGCCTTGGGCTTCTCAGACGTTGTTGGTGAAACAGCTTCTGCCATGTTTTTCTCCCTCACAGCACCTTCTTCAGGAACGGCTCGGTATTGATCGCGTGGAGGTCCAGGCCCAGCTCGTCAGGGCTCATGCCCTGGGCGAGCCCAAGCAGCTCGTTGTAGTGGAAGACCGGCATATCGTACTTGATACCGAACTTCTCCTCGATCTCGATCTGCCCACGGTCGAATTGAAGCTGGCAAAACGGACAGAGGTCAACGACCGCGTCGGCGCCTGCCTCAACGATATTTATCAGTTTCTCATTGGTAATATCGAGCGAGTGAACGATGTCGTAGCCGCGCACACCACCGCCTGCACCACAGCACTGCATTTTATTGCGGTACTCGACCGCCTCAGCTCCGAGTGCCTCGATAAGCTCCTCGATCCACGTCGGGGCCTCGGTCGATCCCAGGTGCCGCTCCTTCTTCGGCTTCATGAGGTGGCAACCGTAGTGGGCTGCGATCTTCGTCCCCTTAAGAGGGACCTTGACTGATTCGCGGATCTTCTCGACACCAACGATGGCGGGGTCGTAGAGGAGTTCTGCGAGGTGCCAGACGTCGATCGTTCCCTTGAACTCCATATCGATCTCTTTCAGAACCTCGTTGACGCCCTCGCGGAGCTCCTTGTTGTGCTTGAGCTTGTGGTTGACCTCGT
>CAYLUL010000234.1:763-1978 GCA_964386835.1 uncultured Methanospirillum sp. | reverse complement strand
GCCAGGTCGTCTCGAACGTCCCGCTCGTCGCGATCGCGCTCCCCTTCGTCGAGCCTCACGGCACGTCGGCCCTGATGGCGCTCGCGGCCGGCTCGACCATCGCCGGCCACCTCACCATCCTCGGGGCGGCCTCGAACCTGATCGTGCTCGAATCGGCCGGGAGGATGGGCGCGACCGTCTCGCTCCGGGCCTTCTTCCGGTTCGGCCTCCCGCTCGTGCTCGTGCAGGGGCTCTGTTACTGGCTCTGGCTCACGTTCGCGGTGTAGCTCTGCCGCCGGCCTCGATCGACAGCCCAAGCTGCCTGTGAAGCCGGCGGGCGTCCATCCCGCTGTGAGATCCCGCCCGGTCGTGTCAGGGGAGAACGGCTGGCGGGCCCGGGTTTCTGATGGAGGACCGGTCGCGTCAGGTCGAGATCCACGCGGCGGCCTGGTCGATCGCGCGCCGGACCTCTGCCACGACCCGTGCTCCCTGCTCTTCGGTCCGCGTCCCCGTGACCACGAAGGCACCGCTCCCGAAGACCAGCGCCACCCCCTTGGGGTCGGCCACCCGGTAGACGAGCCCGGGGAAGACCTCGGGTTCGTACTCGATATGCTCGAGGTTCATGGCGATGGCGAGCCGCTGCAGGGCGACGCCTTCGCCGAAGGTGCCGCTCGAGACGATGTTGACGACACGGGGCGGGTCGAAGTCCTCGAGCGTGGCACCGGCGGCCCGGAGGACCTCGAGCGCGTTCGCGAAGGCGGCCGACAGCACGTCCGGGTGCGGCATGCCGGTGAGGACGAGCTTTCCCGAGCTGAAGACCAGGGCCACGAACCGTGGCGAATCGTGCCGGAGGACGAGGCCCGGGAACTTGGTCTTGTCGTACTCGGCGCCGGGGATCCGCCCGGCGAGCTCGACGAGGTCGAGCGCGGTCGCAACCTTGACGGTCGAGACGACGTTCTGGATCTTCAGGGTCGGGGGAGTCGGCGGGCTCATGCGTCTACCATATATCGTGCGGCCCTGATCGAAGAAATGTTCCGTCGTACAGGGGTCTCTGTCACGGCGCGGCCGGCGAAGGCTGCCGTCGCGGGGGGAGCTCCGCGGCGAATCCCAGCGCAACGACGAACTCGAGGCCCCCGGTCACTCCATGCAGCACGAGCCAGCCCGTGCCTGAACACCCTCGCGAAGCCCCGAGCTCTACTCCATCGCCTCGTCGAACTCGGCCCGCAGCCGTGTCAC
>CAYLUL010000234.1:0-716 GCA_964386835.1 uncultured Methanospirillum sp. | reverse complement strand
GAGCACCATGAAGGCATCGTCGGGCACCTCCCTCAGGTGGCTCGCAAGGCCGTGGGCCGACGCCCGCTCGAACCCGAAGCGGGGATAGTAGCCGGGGTGGCCGTAGAGAAGCACGAACGGGCAGCCTCGCTCGCGGAGAACCGCGATCCCGCGCTCGACCAGAGCCGCGCCGATCCCGCGACGCTGAAACTCCGGCAGGACGGCCAGCGGGGCCAGGCCCATCCCGGCGGGCCCGACGTCCACCGTCACCGGACTGAAGAGGATGTGCCCGACGACGCGATCACCGTCCACGGCCACGAGCGAGACCAGGTCCGGGCACGACTCCCGGAGTCGGTCGACGATCGTCGCCTCCACCGTGCCCTCGAAGGCGGCAGTGGTCAGGTCGCGGATCGCGGGAGCGTCGCCCGGCCGCTCCTCGCGGATCGAGATCATCGCCATCTCCAACCGCATGTTTGGACCCCCGGACGGAATAAGACACGGCCCAGGGGTGCGCCGGGAGCGCGCCGGGTTCAGCCTCGATCGGGGGCCATCGTACGGCACGGCCGGAACGACGGCTTCCTTTATCATGTCACGGAGTGAGGGATTCCGCGAGGGGAGGAAAATGTCCCTCGTGCTCTACTACGACCCCGACCCCACCTGGCGCGGGGCGGTCGCCGACGCCCTCGCTGTTCGCGCCGGTGTTGATGTGCTCGTCGCCGCGAGCTTCGAGGCGATGA
>CAYLUL010000233.1:0-1986 GCA_964386835.1 uncultured Methanospirillum sp. | reverse complement strand
CATCTTCGACTCGTCGGGGGCGCCGATCACCTCCTTTCCCACCGCCGTCATCGGCCCGATGACGGTCGACCGGGACCGTACCGTCTACGTCGTCTCCTGGACCGATCACGTGCTGATGCGGTATTCACCACTGCGCGACCAGGCGCCGGCGCCGGCAGGGACGGGCGCTGCCTCGTTCACCGGTTCACCGACTGCAGGAAAGAGGTCGCTGATGGTCCGGTTCACTGACACCTCGACCGGATCGCCAACACGGTGGAAGTGGGAGTTTTTGGGCGGCTCCGTCTCGCCACCCGTGTCGACCCAGCAACACCCAACCGCCTGGTTCAACGAGGGAAAACAGTACACCGTCCGTCTCACCGTCACCTACCAGAACGGCAGGACGAGCACGGCGACGAAGACAGGCTACGTGAAGGTCCAGGCCTGAAGAGAGAGGTCCCGCGAAGGGGGTGATCGAGAGACAGGGCCGTGACGGACGGCCTCAATCTGACGACGGGGGGGAGGCGGCTGCCCCCTCCTCGTCCTTCTTCCGGTACGCCTCCAGCAGCAGGGACGCGATGTTGCGCACCGGGAGGTCCGTGTGTCCCGCGACGTGGAACTCGCAGAACGGGCAGGAGGAGATCACCTGCTCCGCTCCCGTCGCCGCGATCGCCTCGCGCTTCAGTTCGCCGAGCGCCGCTGCCACCTCGGGCTTCCCGGACTTCACCCCGCCGCCCGAGCCGCAGCACCGGGCCGGCATCTCGACCAGGTCGGCGACCTGCCGGATGAACGCCCGGGGCTGCTCAGAGATCCCCTGGCCCCGGAGCAGGTGGCAGGGGTCGTGGTAGGTGACCGTCAGGGGGAGGCGCGCCGGCGGCTCGATCCCGAACTCGGTCAGCACCTCGTTGATGTCCATCACCCGGAACGGCAGGTCCTCGTAGTCATTCTTCAGGGTCGCCCCACACCCGGCGCACATCGTCATCACGACCGGGTACGGCGCGAACGTCTCCCGGTTGATTCCCTTGAGCCGCGAGAGGTCGGCGAGCTGGCCCGTCCGGATCAGGGGCGAGCCGCAGCAGACCTGGGCCATCGGCACGATCACGCGGATCCCATTGCGCCGCAGCACTTCGATCGCGTCGAGCGCCGTCTGGGGCAGGCGCATGGAGTACATGCACCCGACAAAGAACGCGACCTCGCCTCTCACCGGCCCGTCGGGCTCGATCACCGGGTCGACCCGCTCGAAGAGCGGCGTCTCGGTCCGCACCACCGACCGGCCCGTCGTCCGGACGAGGTCCGCGACCTCCAGGTGGCGCGGCAGGGTGAAGCCACGCCGGTTCGCCTCCGCCCGGAGCCGCTCGATCGCCTTACCCATGATCCTGATCTCCTTCGGGCAGGCCTCGAAGCAGGCGTGGCAGGAGGTGCAATTGAAGAGCCCGTCCTCGTTCGCCTGGACCACCCGGTCCACGCCATCGCGGGGATCGATGAGGAGGCGCTCGAGCTGCCGCATCGCGGTCGGGCCGGCGAAGTCGCTCACCGCCACCGCCGGGCAGACCGAGATGCAGGAGCCGCACTCGACGCAGTCGCAGAGATCCTTCATCGCGTCGACCGTCTCCCGGTCGGGGAGCTCGGCATGGTCACCGGGGACGAGCGCCGCAATCCGCTCGATCCGTGGTGCCAGGTCGACCACCAGGTCGCGGACCACCGGCAGGTCGAGCGGCTCGATCCGATCGCCGTCCACGGCGGGGGTCATGCAGGCGAGGCCCGGCATGCCGTTCACCTTCACGGCGCAGGACCCGCACTGGCCCGATCCGCAGCAGTAACGGTACGCGAGCGTCGGGTCCTGCTCGTGGATGGCGTGGAGCGCGTGGAGCACCCGAGCCCCCTCGTGGACCTCGACCTCGTACGGGACGAGCCGGGCCGGCACGCCGGCATCAGGGTCGAAGCGCAAGACCCGGACCGTCATCCGGCTCATGCCCGCACCTCCTCGATCCCCTCGCGGGTGAGCGAGAG
>CAYLUL010000232.1:1101-1995 GCA_964386835.1 uncultured Methanospirillum sp. | reverse complement strand
ACGGGAACGGGTCGTCGGGGAGGCGTCGGGCCGAGAAGCGGCCCTGGCGTGCCGCCCAGACCTGGGCGAGCACCGCGGCGATGCCGCTCGCGCCGTGGCCCCAGTCCGAGGAGGCGCGGACGGTCAGCGGGTCGACCCGGTTGAAGGCCGTGATCCAGCGCGGGCCCCGGCCGTCGAGGTCGACCAGTTGCTGCTGAAGGTGAACGGCCTGTTGAAGCTGCTCCCGAGAGGGCCCGGGGACACCGGGACGCCGGAGGACGTCGACGCGGATCTGAGGGGGCGCCCGCTTCACGAGGCGCTCGCACTCGTCCACAGCCGGCTCGAGGGGCTCGACGCACTCACGCTCGAACGGTCGAACCGGAAGGCCGACCTGGAGCTGACCGCGACGACGCTCGAACGGTATGTCCGGATCCTTCGCCGCCTCCAGCCGATCGAGGACGCCCTGCCTGAGCTCGAGGGGTTCGAGATGACCGTCCTCCTGCTCCAGAAGGAGTACGCCCACCTCTTCGAGGAGATCCTTCCGAAGCTCCGCGAGATCACCCGAAACCAGTTCGAGTACATCTCCGCGGAGCTCGACGAGACGACCATCGCCGCCATCACCATCTTCAACAAGTGGTACTCGCGAGAGGTGCACGCCTTCCTCTTCTCGCAGAACGTCAACGAGGTCCGCATCCCCCCCGACTACGCGAACATGCCCATCGTTGACGCGATCACCGCCATCGGGCGGCGGCAGGAAGAGGGGCACGAGGAGATCGGGCGGATCAACGCGGAGCTCGCCGACCTCTCGAGCCGCTGGCGGCAGGAGCTCCGCGGCATGCAGCGGTTCCTGGAGGAGCAGCGCGACGAGCTCGCGGTCTTCTCGCGGTTCGCACGCACGGACTTCACCTTCATGGC
>CAYLUL010000232.1:0-1091 GCA_964386835.1 uncultured Methanospirillum sp. | reverse complement strand
GAAGCGATCGATCCCGAGCGCCCGGGAGCGCCTCCGGCACGCCTTCGGGGAGCGGGTGGTGATCTCCGAGGTGCCCGCGACGCCCGGGGAGCTCGCGGATGCGCCCTGCTGCTTCGCCAACCCGTTCTGGGCGAGGCCCTTCGAGTTCTTCACCCGCCTGATGGGGTCCCCGAAGTACCAGGAGGTCGACCCGATCCCGTTCATGGCCATCTTCTTTCCGATCTTCTTCGGACTCATCGTGGCCGACGTCGGCTATGGCCTTCTCATCATGGTGCTCGCCCTCGTCCTCCGGTGGCGGTTCGCCGACCGTGAGTGGCTTCGCCAGCTCTCGATGATCTTCGTCATCTCGGCGATCCCGACGATCGTTTTCGGCTTCCTCTTCGGCGAGTTCTTCGGCGACCTCGGGGAGACAATGGGATGGCTCCACCCGGTCACCATCGCCGGGGTCGAATGGAACCGGATGGAGGCGATGATCCCGCTCCTCGTCCTCGCGATCGCGGTCGGCGTGGTCCACATCCTCCTCGGGCTCGTGATCGGGGTGGCGAACGCCGTCGCGCATCACAACCGCCGGCACGTCTGCGAGAAGTGCGGGATGATAGCGGTCGTGATCGGCACCCTCGTCGCACTCCTCGCCGCGATCGGCCTGCTCTCGCCCCCGCTCATGATCCTGGGAGGTGCGATGATCGCCGTCGGGCTGCCGCTCCTTCTCTGGGGCGGCGGAGTCCGGGGGGCCCTTGACATCATGGGGACGATGGGCAACATCATGTCCTACGCCCGGCTCATGGCGATCGGGATGGCCTCTGTGATGCTCGCCGCCGTGGCGAACGAGCTCGCCGGCGCAGTCGGGACGATCCTGGTCGGCGGGTTGATCGCGGTCGTTCTCCACCTGATGAACCTGGTGATGGGCATGTTCAGCCCGTTCATCCAGTCCGTCCGTCTCCACCTCGTCGAGTTCAACTCCAAGTTCTACGAGGGGTGCGGACACCCGTACCGCCCCTTCGGTTATCACCCGGAACCCTGAACCGCTCCCTCACCACCGTGGAAATCGCGATACCGCACATGTTGGATAATTTGAAATAAAGAGTTTTTGG
>CAYLUL010000231.1:0-1997 GCA_964386835.1 uncultured Methanospirillum sp. | reverse complement strand
TTCATCCCGTACGCAAAGACGTAGAGGTCGTCCTCCACGAACGAACCGTTCGGGTCGTTGAAGGCCGCGAGTGCATCCACCTGGCCGTTTGTCCTCGCGAACGCGGCGGCCTTCTCGACGTAGCTGACAAGGCCGGGCCGGCTCCGGGTCGAGACGTTCGCCGTCCCTTCGCCGCCGGGGGTGTAGAGGCCGGCCCCGACGAACCAGTCACCGAGCCCGACCACGTAGCTGGTCTTCTCCTCCACCGCGTAGTTCCGGGCCGGGTTCGGGTACCGGTACCGGAAGGTGCCTGATCCGTTCCGGGCCGCTGCGATCGCATCCTGGACGAACGGAACGCCGTCGATGTCGACGATCCCGAATCGGCTCGTCCCGATGGACTCGGGCTGGAATGGCAGGGCGAGGACGGTCCCGTTCCTGTCATAGGCGAAGATGTACAGTTCTCCGCGGATCCACGAGCCGTTCGGGTCGTTAAAAGCCGCGAGCGATGCGTCCCGCCCGTTCGTCCGCGCATGGGCCGCCGCCGCGTCGACAAAGGCGACCAGTTCCTGTGTCGAATTCGATTCATTAAACGTCCCTGTGGCGGGAGGAGCCGCCGTCGGTGTGGTGGTGGTGACCGGCCCGGAACCGGGCTGGGCAGTGCAGCCGGCCATCAGGACCACGCCGATGAGGATCAGCGCAATCACCCCTGGAGAAGACCACGTCATGGAGAGGTGTTCGTCCGTGCAGGAGTTAAGCTGATTGAAGTGTATCGCGGACGCCTGACCTTCACCAACAGTATTTCCGTTCGGGCGGACCAGACTCACAACGGAGAGAACTGATGGCACATGTTCGAGTCCTGATCGCCGTCCTGGTGTTCCTGGGAGCCGCCCTCGTTTCAGGCGCTTCGGGAGCCCCGTCACTGACAATCAGCGCCCCCTCACCGAACGAGACGCTGATGGCCGAGATGCGCGACTTCTACGTAACGGGCCCCATACCCACCGGGATCACGACACCCGGCGACATTCGGATCGAGGTCTTCCGAGGGACCGAACCCGCCGGCACCCCGGTGCGGGTGATCGAGAGCCACGTTGACCCTGTCACCGGGACAACCCCGCTCTCGGCGATCAAAACCGACTATTCCAATGGGTCGTCGAAGGGCACGATGATGGTCCCGGACCTGGTGAGCGAGCCCGGGGGGTTCCTCGAGACCTGGAACAAAGTGGTGGTCACACCGGAGTACTACTCGGGACTCGTCCTCGGTGGTGCCTCCCGGGACTTTGATACGAACTACACGGACCGGGAGGGGCGTCCCCTCCAGGACCTGGGGGCAGGAGAGTACACCGTCCGCGTGACCGGGCTCTCGGGTGAGCTCAAGGGGTTGACAGCGGAGAAGCGGGTCACGCTCGGGAAGACACATGCCGCCCTCGGACGATTCTCGCCGCCGGTGCAGATGAATCGGCTGATCGCGTTCGCCCAGGAGCACGGGTTACGGACATACCAGGACTCCTTCCCGGGGTACTTCTACTGGAACTCCAGCGGGTTCGTGATCCCGGGCCGCTGGGTGGTGAACAACGCGATCGAGGTTGTGAATGACTGCCCCGGCACGGTCGCCGACATGGTCGGCACAGCAGAGAACGACCTCTTTCTCTTTGACATCCGGAACTATTCAGCCACCTATACGGTCGAGGTCTCGACGCTCATTCGGACGGGCGTCGCCGACTCACCCAGGACCGTCTACCACTTCTATGACGAGGGGGAACCCGTGTACTCCTACGTCGCACGCGAGAACGGGACCCCGATCCAGGTCGTCTCCCCGCTCTCTCGCCTCCCCCATGCCGACCGGCTCGCGCTGACCCGGGCGGAGCTTCGTTCGCCCGGCGCCCTCGACCCCATCGTTGACCTGGCCGATGCGACACCGAAACGGGTCGACTTCTCACCCGGCGACGGGATCGCGGTCGAAGCCGGCGAGACCTGTCTCCTCTACGGCGTGGTCGCGCCGATCCCGGCACCGGTCATTC
>CAYLUL010000230.1:0-2013 GCA_964386835.1 uncultured Methanospirillum sp. | reverse complement strand
GAGTCGGGCATCGGGACCGCGATGAGGACGGCGACGACGGCGGCGACCGTGGTGCTGAGCGACCGGAGGAGTCCACGGCGCAGGACTGCGTCTGGCAACGGGGCGTGGAGCAGGGCCGGATGGCGGGATAGGTGCAGCCACTGGCCGGCGAAGAGGAGGCCGATCACCGCGAGGTTCAGCGCGAAGAGGTCGATCGCCAGTCTCGTCGTGGAGTAGTCCGCGACGAGCCAGGTCGTGAAGGGGACGAAGACCGTGGAGAGGAGGACAAGCAGGTTCAGGTTGAGAAAGGTGCGGTTGATCCGCGCGACCCGCTGAAAGATCTCCTCATGGGCCATCCAGAACCCGGTGAGGACGAGAAAGGCGATCAGGCACGCGAGCACCTGGTCGTCGAGCCCGAGCACGAGGGCGGGCAGGGCCACGTCCGGCGAAACGCCTGCCGGCACCACGGGGACATCGATCGTCAATACGAGAAGAGTCATTGCGATCGCGTAGATCCCGTCGATCAGGGTCTCAACGCGTCCCTTGGCGATGCCGGGATCTGCAGTCATGGCCCCCTCATGATCATGGTGAAAGGGGACCGGATAAAGCCTCCCGTCACAGGCTCCCTCTTCCCGTTCTTCTACTTGTCCCCGGGCATACCCCTGGTGTCGTCCACGACCACGCCGTCCTGGAGCCGGACTGTCCGTTCGAAGTACCGCTGGTGTGACTCCTCATGGCTCACCATCAGCACCGTCTGGCCCAGCTCCCGATTGATCGAGGCGAAGAGGTCCAGGACCATCTCTGAGGCCCGGGTGTCCAGGTTTGCGCAGGGCTCATCGGCGAGGAGGAGGGCGGGCTTGTTCACGAGGGCCCGGGCGATCGCGATCCGCTGCTGCTCCCCGCCCGAGAGCTCCGCCGGTAGGTGGTCTGTCCGCTCCTCGAGCCCCACACGCCGGAGGAGCCCGGTGGCTCGCTCGATCCCGTCCCGCTCCGCCACTCCCCGCGCGAGGGTGGGGAGGACCACGTTCTCGAGCGCCGTCAGGTCCGGTACCAGGGCGTAGTCCTGGAAAATATAGCCGATCCTGGTGAGCCGAAAGAGGGTCCGTTCGTCGTCGGATAGGCGGAGGACGTCGGTGCCCTGGATCGAGATCGACCCTGCCGTGGGCTCGTCCAGGAGGCCGACCAGGTGGAGCAGGGTGGACTTGCCGCTCCCACTCGGGCCGGTGATCCCGACGAATTCGCCCCCTGTCACCTCGAGGGTCACCCCGTCCAGGGCGCGGACCTCGACGTTCCCCATTCGGAAAATCTTCCGGAGCCCTTCGACCCGTATCATCATGCCGCCCTCATCCCAGAGAGGACTGTCTCGCGGGTGATCCGCCAGGCGGGAATATACCCGGCGACGATCGAGACGACGAAGAGCCAGGCGGCGTTCTCGACCAGGACCGCCGGGTCGAAACGGGGGACCAGCTCTCCGTCGGGGAAGACAAGCGGATGGGCCGTGAACCAGGCCTCGAGCCCGCCCACCGCGACCAGGCCGACCAGGGTGCCGAGGGTGCAGATCGCAAGTACCTGGAGGAGGTACGACCGGATGATCACACCCCGGTGAATCCCGATCGCCTTCAGGATCGCGATCTGCCGACGCTGGTTCATCGCCTTGATCGTGATCACGATGAAGATCACCACGACCGCGATCACGAGGCTGACCAGCATCGAGATACTGTTGATGATTCCGAAGGTCTCGATCGACTCCTCCACAGCGCTCGTGATCGCTTCCCGCCAGGTCTTGACATCCTCCTGCACTCCCGCCTCGAGTACTCCTCGTTTCACCACCCCGAGGTCATGGCCCCGGTCGGTCCTGACAAGGACCTCGGTCGCCTGGTCGACCTGGCCCCCCATCACGGACTCGAGCTCCTCCCAGGTGATGAGGGCCGTGTAGTCGACCAGGTACGACCGGGTCTCGTAGATACCCTTCACCACGTACTCCCGGGTCACACCGTTCGCGAACGCGACCTCGATCCGTTCGCCGACCCGGAC
>CAYLUL010000229.1:0-2059 GCA_964386835.1 uncultured Methanospirillum sp. | reverse complement strand
TGTGCAGTCCGGGCCGTCCCCCATCTTGTGGTTGATTCAGAGTCAGTGCTCCGCTATGTTCGGAGCTGGACGGAGGCGGATATCCATATACTTCCGGCCGGGATAGAGACCGAGAAGATCAGGGAGGTCCAGTCAGAGGCTCCGAATACTGGCGGCCCAGAGATCTTTCTCACCGTGAATCTCGAGCAATTGAAGGGGGTGGACCTCCTCATCGACGCGATCGCCCGGGTTCGAAAGCATCATCCTTCGGTGCGAGCCTGGATTGGGGGGAAAGGACCGCAGGCCGACGCCCTGAGGTCACAGATCCGTTCTCTCGGGCTTGAAGAGAATGTGCGCCTCCTCGGATTCATCTCGGACGAGGAGAAGTACCGCCTGTATCGGAGCTGCGGATTCGTCGTCGTGCCGTCTCGATGGGACTGTCAACCTGCTGCCCTGTTCGAAGCGGCTGTATCAGGGAAGCCGGTGATCGCGTCGGACATGTCGAACCCGGGGATTGTAGAGGACGGCCGAACTGGCTTCGTTTTTCATTCGGAGGACGTGACCGATCTCACGGAGAAGATCACGCGGTTGTTGACCGACGACCGGCTCCGGGAAGAGATGGGGGAACGAGCATATAAAAACGCAATGACCTATGATTGGAAGTCTGTGACTTCAAGGTACATCAATATATATTATGAGATCCTGAATAGGCCTAAAGTACTTCATATGATACTGGAGTGAACTGATGGATTGGGCTGAGCGACGTATTGCGATCACTGGGGCGGGAGGGTTCATCGGAAGCCACCTTACCGAACATCTTGTCGCGCAGGGTTCCGATGTTACGGCTTTCATCCGATATAATTCTCGAAACGACTGGGGACTCCTTGAAACAATCCCTGAGGAGACCCGTTCACGGATCACGGTCGAGACGGGAGACCTTCGCGACTCGGACGCACTCAGACGGTTGACCCGGGAGACCGAGATACTCTTCCATCTCGGATCGCTCATCGCCATTCCATATTCCTATTCGCGCCCGCGGGATGTCATCGAGACGAACGTGCTCGGCACACTGAACGTGTTGAATGCCGCCCTGGAGAACGAGATCGAGCGCGTGGTCCACACCTCGACGAGCGAGGTCTACGGCACTGCTCGATACGTCCCTATCAATGAGGAACATCCGCTTCAGGGACAATCTCCCTACTCGGCAAGCAAGATCGGCGCAGACAAGATCGCCGAGAGTTACTACCGGACCTACGATCTCCCCGTCTCGACCATACGCCCCTTCAACACCTACGGACCACGGCAGTCTGCGCGTGCGATCATTCCGTCCCTGATCGCCCAGGTTCTCACAACCGATGAGGTGCATGTAGGGGCCCTGCATCCCACAAGAGACTTCACCTTCGTACTCGACACAGTTCGGGGTTTCGCATCGGTGGCTTCGACCCCGGCCACCATCGGGACAGTGGTAAACATCGGATCGAATTTCGAGGTCTCGATCGGCGACCTCGTTCACCGAATCATTGCGCTCTGCGGACGTGAGGTTGAAGTGATCCAGGACACTGAACGTATGCGACCCGATAAGAGTGAGGTCGAACGCCTCTGGTGCGACAATTCGCGTGCACGCGACCTCCTCGGTTGGGAGCCCACAATCGGCCTCGATCAGGGTCTTGTCAGCACTATCGAATGGATGAAGGACTCTCTTCACCGGTTCAAACCGGCACTGTATACGAGGTAGTATATGAAGGCGGTGATCCTGGCCGGAGGAAAAGGCAGACGGCTGCAGCCCTACACGACAGTCTTTCCAAAGCCGTTGATGCCCATCGGTGAGAAGCCGATCCTCGAGGTGATCATCCGGCAGCTCTCGGCAAACGGTGTCGATGAGGTCGTCATGGCGGTGGGGCACCTCGCAGAATTGTTGATGGCGTTCTTCGGGGACGGCCGGGGGTTCGGCATTCCCATCAGGTACTCTCGTGAAGATCGACCGCTCGGCACGGCCGGGTGCCTCGCATCGATTGCGGATCAGCTCGAGGACACGTTCCTGATGATGAATGGAGACATCCTCACCACCCTAGATTTTTCG
>CAYLUL010000228.1:0-2072 GCA_964386835.1 uncultured Methanospirillum sp. | reverse complement strand
GATCCCGGCCTCGAGGCGGCGTGACGCTTCTCGCATGTACTTCGTGTTCCGGGTCCAGATTGACGCCCCGAGACCGTACGGGCTCCGGTTCGCCCGTGCGATCGCCTCGTCAAGGTCCCTGAACCGGACCAGGGGGAGCACGGGGCCGAAGACCTCCTCGGAAAGGAGGCGCGAGTCCTCGACGACGTCAGTGACCACGGTTGGCTCATAAAAGGTTCCAGCCCCGTCGGGTCTGCTCCCGCCGGTGATTATCCTCCCGGTCTTTTTTCCCTGGATCTCGTCGACCAGCCCCTCGATTCGCTCAAGGCCGCTGGCGGAGTTGAGCGGTCCCATCCTTGTTGCCGGTTCCATCCCGTTCCCGATCCTCAGTCTACCGACCTCGGTGACCAGGCGGCGGGTGAACTCGTCGGCGATCGCCTCGTGGACGAAGAGCCGCTTCACTGCAGTACAGACCTGTCCGCTGTTGTAATATCGGCCGGCGACCGCGCCGGCAATGGCCCGCTCGAGGTCGGCGTCCTCGCAGACGATCATCGGATCCGAACCGCCGAGCTCGAGAGTGAGGCGCTTGATGTTGGCCGCTGCGAGCGCCATCACCCGTCTCCCAGTTTCGGTCGATCCCGTGAACGAGACCTTCCGAACCCGCGAGTCTCTCACAAGCGCCTCGCCGACCACCTCACCGGCCCCGGTAACGATGTTCAGGACGCCGGGGGGAAGACCAGCCTCGTGCAGGATACCGGCGAGGGTAAGCGGGGTTAACGGGGCAGTTGATGCCGGCTTGACCACGAGACTGTTTCCGCAGAGGAGGGCGGGGCCAGCCTTCCATGCAAAGAGGAGCGCCGGCATGTTCCACGGGATTATGGCGGAACAGACCCCGATCGGCTGTCGAAGGACCTGGGCGTCGAGATCCGGCGCGAGTCGGTGAAACTCATCTCGCAATCCCGAGCCGAGCCCGGCGTAGTACTCAAGGACATTCGCCGTGCCTCGAATCTCGTCAGTCGCCTCACGAAGGGGTTTGCCCTGCTCCAGAGTCAGCACTCGGGCGAGTTCCGGCACCCGCTCACGAACAAGCCGAGCGGCACTGCCAAGTACATGGCCCCGATCCCTCGGCGACACTCGCGCCCACCCCGGCTGGACCGATTCGGCCACGTCAACAGCCGAACGCACATCCTCGAGGGACCCGAGCGGGAGGGATGCCACCATCTCTCCCGTCGCCGGGTCCATCACGGCAAAGGTCCTGCCGTCGATGGCGGCGATCCGTTCCCCGTTGATCAGCATCTCTCCTCCCGTGGAACGAGACCCTTTTTCTTCTAGGTTCCGACGTCCCAGGCCGACATGTACCGGGATTGCTCCTCAGTCAGTGTATCAATATCGATTCCGAGCGAGGCGAGCTTCTCCCGTGCGACAGTCTCATCGACCTCTGCTGGGACCTCGTACACACCACCCGGCAGTTCTCGGCCATGCTTCGCGATGTACTCGGCCGAGAGCGCCTGGAGGGCGAATGAGAGGTCCATCACCTCGATCGGGTGGCCCATTCCCTTGGGCGTGGCCAGGTTGACGAGCCGTCCCTCGGCCAGGACGTGTATTCGCCGGTCTCCGAGGACGAACGTCTCGATTCCATCCCGCTGTTCGACCCCCCCGGCCATCCCGTGGAGGTGTTCGAGGTCGATCTCGACGTTGAAATGGCCGGCGTTCGAGAGGATTGCTCCGTCCTTGAGTAAGCCGAAATGCCGTTCGTCGATCACCTTCGCATTTCCGGTTGTGGTGACGAAGATATCCCCAATTTTGGCAGCCTCGTCCATGGGCATCACGTCGAACCCGTCCATGTGGGCCTCAAGGGCGCGCCGCGGGTCGATCTCTGTCACGAGGACGCGGGCTCCCATACCCCTCGCCTTGCGGGCCAGTCCCCGCCCACAGTAGCCGTATCCCGCGACGACCAGCCGCTTGCCGGCAATTAACACATTGGTCGTGATCATCAACGAGGCGAGGGCGGACTCGCCCGTCCCGTGGACATTATCGAAGGACCGCTTCATCGGCGTGTCGTTCACCGCGATCACCGGGAACTCGAGCCGCCC
>CAYLUL010000227.1:0-2131 GCA_964386835.1 uncultured Methanospirillum sp. | reverse complement strand
TGTCCCACTTGTGGTCGCCGTCAAGGTCGTGCCACTTCGAACCCGAGATCGAACCAGTGCCGGTGCCGGGACTTGATCCGGCGACTCCACGGGAGACGGTATCTGTCCCCTTCACGGTCTTCGTCGGTTCGGGAGTCTCCGTTGTCTCCACCGTCGTTGGCTCAGCAGTCTCTTTCGCCTTCACCGTCGTCGTCGGCTCGGGGGTTTCCGTCCCCTTCACGGTCTTCGTCGGTTCGGGAGTCTCCGTTGTCTCCACCGTCGTTGGCTCAGCAGTCTCTTTCGCTTTCACCGTCGTCGTCGACTCTGGAGTCTCCGTCCCCTTCACGGTCTTCGTCGGTTCAGGGGTCTCCGTTGTCTTTACCGTCGTTGGCTCGACAGTCTCTTTCGCCTTCACCGTCGTCGTTGGTTCGGGGGCGGCGAGTTCCGAGACGACCGGTGCACTCTTCGTGTCTTTCGCCGTCCCATCGAACTTCGCGTACCGAATATCGGTCTCGGGGAAGGTGCGGGCACCCGCCTCGATCACAAACCCAAACGTCTGACTGCTCGGCGGGTGGACAGGGTCCCAGACAATGCGCTGGTATCCCGTAAGGACGAAGCTCGTCGCCCCGATATTCTTGCCGAAAAATTTCTCGGCGTCCATGTCTAGGTAGAGAACGTCGTGACCACGCGTTCCACGACCGATCGCCGTGTTCTCCCCCCCGATTTCTGTGTCGGGCAGCGAAACACCGGGCATCCCTTCCGCAGCCATCCGGAGCCCGAAAAGGTCGACCCGTGTTCCTGGTGCGTCCGCCTGGGTATGGAGGGCCAGGTGCATGATCGGCTCTCGGTTCGACTCCGGGACCTCCCAGGTGGACGTCCGTCCGCCGACCGTGTAGGTCACCTTCCCGGTTGCTGGGTCGTACCCGAGACTGAAGGGCACCACATCGCCATTTCGCCAAGCAGCGCAGACAGCAGGATCCTCCCCGCCTGAAGCGCCCACGGGGCCGAAGCGGGCGTTCGAAACCAGGGAGCATGGACCGATTCCTCCAACATGGCTCCCGGTAGAGAATACCAGGTACTCTTCAGGGATCCGAACCCGGAGGCCAGCATCGTCATCGATATGGAAGGAATCCTCGGTGGGGGTCTCCGACGAGAGGACGACCGTGCTGATCGCACCCCCGATACCGACCCAGCCCCGAGGGCGGACCTCTTCGACCAGGTAGGTGCCGCCCGGAGGGAGCTCGTCAAAGACAAAGAACCCGTTGCGGTCGGTCTTTGTCGTCGCGATCAGGACGCCATCCTGGGCGAAGAGCCGGATATCCCACCCCGGAAGCGGGCTGTCGAACTGCGTGTCGTACTTGCCGTCTCCGTTCGCATCGAGGTACGAGAGACCGGCGATCGCCGCGCCGCTTGCCTGTGATATGAACAGACCAGCGACGAGGATTAGAAGGAGGAGCAGACGGCGGAACATATGATTCGTCCTAAACAGAACTAATGCATCGTTGGTAATGATAATACTGTGCTTTGGGACATTTATTTAGGGGCAATAATAATTTTTTACTCAGCAAAAGAAAAGTAAATTGCGACCTCCGTTAGCGATTTTGACCACCCCAATAAGGTTTTCAGGCTTCGGGTAACCGGGGAGGATCGATGCGCGGCATTGTGCTGAATGCCCGACTCCCAGGACCAGGAGAGACGGAGGTCGGGACTGGGTAGCAGTGAGGTAGACCTATGGCGTTGCTGCACCCACGGATCGGAGAGAGAAGTACCATGGAGTATCGATTCACGTCACGGATGGAGCGGACACCCCGGTCATTTATTCGAGAAATTCTGAAGGTGGCAGGCCGACCCGAAGTGATCTCCTTTGCCGGCGGTCTTCCCGACCCGGGTTGTTTTGACCCGGCAGGCATCCGGGACGCGGCGATTAACGTGCTCGACAGGGATGGCGCTGGTGCGCTCCAGTACGCGACGACGGAAGGGTTTCTCCCGCTTCGGGAGTGGATCGCGGACCGCTATCGGAGGCGGCTCGGGCTCTCCGTCTCCCCAGACGAGGTGCTGATCACGAACGGTTCGCAACAATGCCTGGACCTGACCGGCAGACTGCTCCTTGACCGGGGTGACCTCTGCGCGATCGAACGACCCGGATACCTCG
>CAYLUL010000226.1:0-2176 GCA_964386835.1 uncultured Methanospirillum sp. | reverse complement strand
CAACAAACAAGACCCGGATGCTGTCGACACCAACGGGCGCCACCAGGAAAGGGCCGGCGCTCCTCTCATTGCGCTGTACTTCGGTCGCGGACTCGCCGTTCACGAACGGGTCGGTGACGTCGGGCCGAATATGTTTGCAATCACAAGGCCGTAACGACCGCCAGATTTGGATCGTTCTGACCATCCGGGAGACGGGACAGATCACCAACAGGGTCATTCAGAATGTATTCGGTGTCTCGAAGCACCAGGCCTCGGAGGATCTGGCCACCCTGGAGGCGCGGCACCTGATCGAGAGAAAGGGCACGACCGGACGGGGTACCCGCTACGTGTTGAAAGGGGCTGAAGGGGCAGTAACGGGGCAGTATTGGGTCACACCTTCGATAGGCCGGCCGCACCGAGACGTGATAAAAGCCTTCTGGCCGGCACCGTTCGGCCACCCATCGGGGGAATCAGGGCCAGCAATTTCTGCCGCGAGCCCGGCATCCGAAAGGGAGCCGGTTAGATGATGAGCTCCCTCAGAAAAGATCGGTGGAAGAAGGTCTGTTCAAAGATGGGGCGGCCCCCGGGGGGGGCTGATGAATTAAAATCGCGGAATGTCTCGAATCGAACCCTGAAGAAGTCTGGTGAAGGGTTCAGAACATCACGACTTCGATCCTTCTGATGGACAGGGATCGAAGTCGAGCCGGGAGCCTCTCTCCTCCGATGCGCACTAGAACGACCCCTTCATTCCCTCAGTAGCAGAAGGGCGGGGAGCAGTGTTTCGATATCAATGCCGGCCTGCAAGAGGATCGAACGCAGGGTTCCCCGGTCGAGCTCGGGGTGGTCCGGAACGACGACCGTCCGGGTACCAGGAGTGTGCTCCTTCAGCCCTACGTGGCTCCCCGTCTGGTGATCGACGAAGAATTCGAGTCGGAAAGGGTCGTGGATCACGCCCCATGCCATACAAAGAAGGGGCGGCTCAATTACATGACCAGCCCCCCACCTCATCGTATTCCCGTCTCCTGTTGGGCGATATGTGTAGGTGATGAAACGCCAGTTGTTCTGCGGGTATAACGGATTCGTGTCACCGGGTCAGGCCGAATGGAGAGGCCTGTTTCAGGGCGGGCCGGGATGCACCCGATCGCCCTGTGTCATCAGGAGACAGAGCGATGGATTTCAAGGTCGTCATCCCCGAGGACTCCGAGGACGGAGGCTCTGTTGTCAGGTGTCCCGCCCTTCCCGGCTCTCACTCTCAGGGTGAGATCCTGGGTGAGTCGCTGAAAAATCCTCGGGACACGATCGAGGGGAGCAGAGGTCACCCGGTCAGAGCAGGTCCTGAAGGTCATCACCGGTGATACCCGCATCGCGCAGGATCACGCGAAGGGTGCCACGAGCGATCTCCGGATGATCGGGGACCGCCAGCGGTCGTCGATAGGGGTGGCAGAGGTGGATATGGTGACCCTTCTGGCCTCGAACCGTGTAGCCCGCACGAATGAGCCCGCACCAGGTCTCTTCCAGATAGAACTGGTCGCCCATGGCTCATAGCCGGACCGCGACGAGATCCTCCTTGACACCTCGCCCGGGGCAGAGCGGGATGCCATCGCGGGCCAGGGAGCCGAGGTGCAGTTCGATCGCCTCAGTGATGTTCCGCTTTGCCTCCTCCTCGGTTCGTCCCTGAGAGACACAGCCCGGGAGGGCCGGGACGCTGACGATGTCCCACCCGTCCTCGTCCTGCTCGATCAGATTTTTAAAATCCACCCACATCAACCCCCGAAAGCCACAGGCCTGTCGACGACCGTATACCTGGTACAGAGATAGGGTGCCATCCCCCCGCGCACCTCGCCCCGTTCCAACATCGCCCTCGCCTCCTCCGCCTGGTCGGCGATCTCCCTCCGGCGCGCCTCCACGAGCCGGTGACCGATCACCTCGTGGAGGAGGGCCGGGTCCTCGAGCGCAAGCGAGGCGATCTCGCCGAGGAGGTGATCGATTGTCGGTGATACCATGCTCAGGCAGTCGACGATGTACCGGTTGACAGAAAAAAGCCCCTCTTATCCGACGAAAAAGTCAGCGCCGGCCCGGGCACCACCACGCCGAACGATCCCGGCGGATCGTTTGCGCGTAATAAATATTATTACTGCTAATCATAGTACGAGCTCATCACGCCACCCTCCCGGGGGCGAGAGACCGCTGCCGGCCC
>CAYLUL010000225.1:0-2214 GCA_964386835.1 uncultured Methanospirillum sp. | reverse complement strand
TCTTCTCGGGGTCTATGGTCCGGCGGGCGAGTGCAAAGCGAGCGGCCTCCACGGCGATCGTTGCCGTGTCCTCATCGAGGTCCGGGAGCGACTTTTCGCGGACGCCGAGGCCACCCGTGATGTCCTGTGCGTTGTCGCCCCAGACCCGGGCGATCTCCTCGAGCTTGATACGGTAACGGGGGATGTACGCCCCGTAGGTGATGATGCCTGTCATGCCGTCCTCTGGTGCCCGGACCATGCCGGGGCTTCGTCTGCCTGTCTCATGGAGTCGGATGCGTACCGCCTCTCACCACTCGGTCGCGCGCAGTGTGGCGACGAGCGGGTCGAGAGCAGTCTGTGTGGTCAGCAGGGTGATCCGGTCTCGTTCGGCGAGCCGGGTTACGATCGGGTGAACGTCCTCGGGCGTGATCCCCTGAAGGACCACGCACCGCGGTTTGAAGGGCGTAACCCGGATCGCGACCATTGGCGACTTGCCGTTTGAGACCCCGGCGAAGATCACGGCACGCTCGGTCGACCAGCCATAGATCCGGCTGAACTCATCGGACGAGAGCTGCAGGATCGCGTTCAGGCTGTTGACGATCGTGTACCCAAAGAGCGACTGGTCCATCGAACCGGTCATCGGCACGGCGTCGATCAACTCGGCGAAACGCCGGAGCGGGATCGATGCCTCGAATTCGTGGATGTCGTGAATGACCTCGTCGTCGAGTTCTGCAAAGAGCATCCGGCCGAATCGCTCGATATGCCGCCCTCCGTGCCGCTCGTCCATCGAGAGGATCGTGTCCACGATCTTCCCCACGACGGCGGTTCCGGGGCTCTTTCGCCGACCGCTCTCATAATCCGAGATGACCGAGGGCGAGACCTCGAGCGCTTCCGCCAGGTCGCTCTGTGGGATCTCGAAACTGAGCCGCCACTTCTTGAGCGCCTTGCCGGGTGAATCCGACAGCGTGATCTCGCCGGCCATCTTCTCGGCCAACCGATGACGCAGTCCGGACTTCATACTGATAAGGTCTGCCCCCGGGGTTAAATAATTAACGAAGCTGAATTCGACAGTTCACGAAGTCGCCCTCTCGGTGATCGGTTGAGAATCTCTCCGTCCTGGGGTATGCATATGCGCGGTCACAACTCATAAATATCAAGCATCTCAAAATTGGATCCTGTGACGATCGAACCGGGAGACCTGGCGAGCCTGAAAGCGATCGCGCTATTCGGCGGAACCCGTGGCCCGGTCCACGTCTCGAGCCAATCCCT
This sequence comes from uncultured Methanospirillum sp., assembly GCA_964386835.1. Taxonomy (GTDB): domain Archaea; phylum Halobacteriota; class Methanomicrobia; order Methanomicrobiales; family Methanospirillaceae; genus UBA288. The sequence continues at coordinate 966 of CAYLUL010000225.1, read as the reverse complement.
TGCCGTCGCCCTTGGAGCAAGCTCCCAAACCGCCGCCCGTCGGCTCAAGTCTCTTGAGTCGGCCCTGTTCGTGACCCGTTCAGTCCGTCCGGCCGGCCAGTACGTCGCGATCACCCGCGCCGGCGAGGAGGTGTTGCATCGGGAATACTCCGACTACTGTCGCCTCTTCGGCCGAGCATCCGCCGGGTTCGTTCTGACCGGTCACGTGGTGAGCGGTGTGGGCGAGGGGCGTTATTACATGGCGCTCCCCCCATACCGGGAGCAGTTTGCCGGTGTGCTCGGCGAGGATCCGTTCCCCGGTACATTGAATATCCGGCTCGATGGTGCGAGCCTGCCGGTGAGAAAACGGCTTGACGCCCTCGACTGGGGCCCTATCCGCGGCTTCGTGGCAGAGGACCGCACCTTCGGTGACGCACGGGCACTCCCCTGCCAGATTGGCGGGTACCGGTGCGCCATCGTGGTGCCCGGACGAACCCACTATCCGGAGGACATCATCGAGCTGATCGCCGGGGTTCCGCTCCGGGAGAGGCTCGCCCTCTCGGATATGGACCGGGTCGCCGTCGAGGTGCCGGAGAGAGATGAGGTGGATCATGATTGACCAGGCGCTCAACGCGCTGCGGGATGGACGTTTCATCCTGCTCTACGACTTCGATAACCGTGAACGGGAGACTGACTTCGCGATCCGAGCCGACGCAGTGACGCCGGCGCACATCCGGCAGATGCGCCGTGACGGCGGGGGCCTGATCTGCTGTGCCGTCGCGCACGAGGCAGCCGAACGGATCGGCCTCCCCTTTGCGCATGACGTTCTCGAGGCAGCGCATATCGGCGTCCAGGACCACGTGATCCCGTACGATAAAAAGAACCGCTCATCCTTCTCGCTCTGGGTCAATCACGCCTCGACCTTCACGGGGATCACCGATAACGACCGGGCAACCACGATCAACGCGATCGCCGGTCAGGTGCAGC
>CAYLUL010000224.1:0-2226 GCA_964386835.1 uncultured Methanospirillum sp. | reverse complement strand
GATCAGCGCGTAGAGCTGGAACCGGATCACCGAGCCGGTAGGGGGTGACCTCTATGCCTGTGATCGTCGCCCCCTCAACGATCTCCACCCCTTCGAAGATCCGGTTCAGCCTCCGGCGAGACCTGGTCGAAGACCTCCGGCCGTTGGATCGACCCCTCCGCGAATCCTGCCGGGATCAGGGCAGGTATGGATAAAGAAGCGTGAATTGAGTGGGTACTATGAGACAGTAAGGAGTTCGATGTACGATACCCTGAGTATGACACCGTCCGCCGGTCTCAGAGATGCGTCCCCTCCTCGATGATCGCGAGGTACTCCCCGAACTGGTACTGCCGGTGCCGCTGCTGTCCCGTGATCTCCTCCAGGATCCCCGCCGCCTCGAACCGCTGCACCAGGGTATGCGCCGTCTGCCGGCTGACCCCGAGGGCCTCGGCCACGCGGCTCGACGTCAGGATCGGGTGGGCGAAGGCGTAGTCGACCAGCCGGATCGCGTGGACCCCCCCGATCCGGTGCTCGACCAGCCGGTCCGTCAGCGTGGACCGCAGCGCGATGATCCGCCGTGCCGTCTCGATCGCGTTGTTCGAGACCGCGATCACCCCTTCCAGGAAGAACCGGAGCCAGGCCTCCCACGCTCCCGCGAACCGGACCTCGTTGAGCAGCCGGTAGTACTCCTGCTGGTGCTGCCGCAGGTAGTGACTCAGGTAGAGCACGGGCTGGCCGAGCACGCGCCGCTGGCAGAGGAGGAACGTGATCAGAAGCCGGCCCATCCGCCCGTTTCCGTCGAGGTACGGGTGGATCGTCTCGAACTGCGCGTGGACCAGAGCGGCCTTCACCAGCGGCGGCAGCTGGTCACTCTCGCCCATGAACCCGACCAGGCCCTCGAGCAGGGGGACCACGAGCTCCGGCGGCGGCGGAACGAAGTGCGCCTCCCGGATCGTGCTCCCGGGAGTCCCGACCCAGTTCTGCACATGCCGCACCTCTCCGGGCCGTCGTGATGCCCCGCGCGTGCCCGCGATCAGGAACCGGTGGATCTGGTTCAGGAGCTCGAGCGAGAGCGGTCGGAAGGTGATCGCCTCGAGCCCGTGGCTCATTGCCTGGAGATAGGTGATCACCTCGCGGACCTCGTTGATGTTCTCGCTCGGCCCGAGAGCCGCCTCGAACTCCAGCACCCCCCGGAGCGACGCCTGCGTCCCCTCGATCTGCGACGACAGGAGCGCCTCTTTCTTCATGTACATTGCGACGAAGAGGTCGGGGTTCGGCAGCACCTGCGTCACCCCGTCGAGCCGGGCGATCGCGTCGCTCGCCCGGGCTACGAGGAGAACGAACTCCTCGTCCATCGCCACCACGGGCGGGAGCGGGTCGGGCAGAAAGGCCTTGTATCGGCCGAGCCGGGGGTCCTCGCGCGGCTCGAGCCGGCCGCTCGGCTGGCCGCTCATGCTTCATCCCCGGTCATCGTCGTAGACCAGGATCGCTCTGTGTCAGGAGTTCGTGACATGCGGGCACACCTCGGTGAATATGTCCATTTCTCTTGACATAAACGTGCAGGTTCCCCCCGGCGTCACGATCTCCTGACATGAGAGCGAGCAGAGACTCGATCCGAACCCCTCAATCTCGAGCGTCCGAACAACAATCCCCCCCAATGACCGTGAACATACTCTCTGGCTCGGGGTCTTTCGTGAACTGCTCGGGTGTGCCGTATTCAATATCCTGTTCCGTCCACGATCTCTAACTCCCGAAGCGTTGCCTCTCCCCCCTCGCTGTTCCCGATATCCTCCTCAATCTCGAGGCTCTCACGGAGGCACGCCATCGCCTCAGACATGCCGGCCACCCCACCCCCTTTGAGCCGGTGCAGGATCCCCAACTCGCGAAGAGTCGCCGCTTCGCCGCTGCGATCACCGATCTGGCGATCAAGCGCGAGGCTCTTCTCGTACTGATCTCTGGCTTCCTCCCACTTTTCCCCCCGGCGAAGAACGTTGCCCCACCGGCGATGGACCTCGGCCTCGAGATGATCGAGTTCCTGAAGGAGGAACGATGAGCCCTCGCGATTCACGTTCCTCAACTCATCGACGATCGCCAGACTCGCCTGATAACTGCTCTCAGCATCGGTATAGTTGAGTCTCAGTTCCTCCACGACCCCAAGATTGGCGAGGGTGCATGCCTCGCCGAACCGGTCGGTGCCCAACGCCTGCTTCTTCGCCATACATATACCTCGCTTGTCTATTACGCATC
>CAYLUL010000223.1:0-2239 GCA_964386835.1 uncultured Methanospirillum sp. | reverse complement strand
GGTTATACCCCCTTGAGCATCCTCTCGATCGTCCGAACCGCGACGGCCTGGACCGGCGTCTGCGGCACGTACGCGCCACCCGCGAACGTGAACCCGCACTTGCGGCATGTCCAGATGCCGGTCCCCTTCCGCTGAACTGCGAACGTGTCGCAGCGCTCACAGCGGTGGAGCGCGTTCGTGATCTTCTCCATCTCGTTGACGCGCTTCCGGATGAACCGTCCATAGCGTGGCCCGAAACGCCCAGCGCTACCGGTGACCTTTCCTTTTGCCTTGTGCTTCCTCTGTGAACGTGCCATTGTCCTCTGCCCTCGAATTGCAGTCTTTATGTATCGGCGCTCAGGCCTAATATATCTGTTTGAGCTTCTTCACGTCGGCGTCGCCTTTCGAGAGGCGGTTCACCATCGCGTAGAAGTCGTCCTGGATCCCGGCGGGAATTCGCACGACGCAGATCCAGGACCCGTCCTTCTGCCACTCCTCCTGCTCGATCGTTGCAGCAGCAGCGATGTCCGCGTAGGCCCGCGCCGCATTGTCGGGCGGGATCCTGACCGCGAGGCGGAGTTCTTCAAACCGGATCGGGAGGATTGGCCTGAGGGCCTTCACCGTCTCTTTCACCAGTACGTCGAGGTGGCGTGTTGGGTCGATCCCAACCCGTGCCTCCTCCATCGCCATCTCGATCCGTTTTGCCGGGTGCGGCAGTCCCGTCTGGGGGTTGACCGCGTTCCGGGCGATGAATGCGACCACCTGTTTCCTCTTGTCTGCGATCATCTGCCGCCGCTGATCGGCGGTCAGCTGGATCTCGCCCTTCTTGATGATCTGGGGAGCAATCTCCTCGAAGATGGTCGAGTGAAAGGCCTTCTTCAACGCCTCGTCAGACGACCGTTCCGCCCGCGAGGCGTTCTCGAAGACGAACAGGGCGGCAACAACGTCCTCGAGGTCGACCTCTTCCCCGTGGCGGTACCGGCTCGCCTGGTCCGGGTCAACCAGGAGCTCAAACCGCTCTCCATGGCTCTCCAACCGCGCGACAACAGCCTGGTCCAGGGGGATCATCGTCGTGCCTACGCCGCGTCCTTCTCGATCAGGTCGACGTACCCGGCCACTTCCTCCCGGGACATCTTCCTGAAGGGGGGAACCTCGTCGGCGACCACGCCGATCTCGACCATGTTGACGTCGAACTTCCCCTCGGTTGCCGCGTGGAGCGCCTTGAGTCCGAGCAGGATCGCTTCCTGGAGTGTCAGGTCCGGCCGGTATTCATCCTCGAAGACCTTCATCACCGCGTTGCGGCCGATCCCGATCCCCGTCGCCTTGTACTCGAGGAGCGTCCCCGATGGATCGGTCTCGAAGAGCCGGAACTGCTCCTCTGAGCGGCCGGCGATCAGGAGGGCCGTACCGTACGGTCGTGCCCCGCCGAACTGCGTGTAGGTCTGCATGTGGTCGCAGAGCCTCTTTGCGAGCATCTCCACGTCCATCTCCTCATCGTAGGAGACCCGGTTGATCTGGCTCTCGATCCGCGCGCGGTCGACGAGCGAACGTGCGTCGCCGACGAGCCCGGAGGAGGCCACACCGATGTGGTCATCGATCCTGAAGATCTTCTCGATCGAGCTCGGCTCCAGCAGGTTCGAGTTGACCCGCTTATCGACGAGCAGGACGATGCCGTCCTTCCCCTTGATCCCGATCGCGGTGGTACCGCGCTTGACCGCCTCCCGGGCATATTCGACCTGGTAGAGCCGGCCGTCGGGCGAGAAGACGGTGATCGCCCGGTCGTATCCCATCTGGTATTGTGGCTGCATTATCTGTCCTCAGGATGAATGGTCTCGAAGTGTAATACGTTCTCCCCTTTATAATCATGCACCGTCGCATCAACCCGTTCCGCCCCGATCCGGACGCGGTGCGGGTCTTTTTCGCTGCCGTCGCCCCCAAGGTCGAGAACTGCTGGGGCCGGGACGATCCGGTCACGGAGGCTGCGGATGGTACCCGAGGTCGCTCTCGGGTGCAGCGCGAGGCGCTGCCCCTCGACCTCGGTGACCGTGGCAAGGGCCGCGTTCAATCGCTTCTCCTCCCCACGCCGGCAGCGCACCACCGCGTACCCGGGCAGCACCGTGACGACGGCCTGGTCGATTCGGGCCGCCCCCTGGTCCCCGAAGAGGCTCGTGACTGCCTCGCTGATCGCCAGGTAGAGCGGCTTTCCCTCGAGCCGGACGTACGGTGGGGCGGTACGGACGAGCAGGTAGCGCCGGTCCTG
>CAYLUL010000222.1:0-2287 GCA_964386835.1 uncultured Methanospirillum sp. | reverse complement strand
GTAAAGCGCTCGGGACGAATAGTCTTTGCCATCAGGAGAGCCATGACCACGACCTCGTCGTCGACTCCAAGCTCCCTCGGAGTGACCGGAGCACCGATCTGCCTGAGAGCGGCGCGGATTGAACGCCAGTCGCCCCCGTGGAGGTACATGCAGACGATCGTCCCGATGCCGCAGGCCTCGCCATGAAGGACTCGCCCCGGGGCGAGCCGCTCGAGTGCGTGGGCAAACTTGTGCTCCCCGCCCGAACCCGGGCGCGAAGAGCCGGCGATCGCCATTGCGACACTTGAAGAAACGAGGGCTTTCACCACCATCCAGGCGGACTCCTCCTGGTGCGGCCGGATCGCATGGGCGTTTCCCATCAAGATCTCCGCTGTCATTCTTGCCAAGGTGACCGCGTACTCACTTATCGGCTCAGAACGAAGGCGATGAGAGAGCTGCCAGTCGAGAACCGCGGTCGAGTTCGCGATGATATCGGCGCACCCGGCGGCGAGTAGCCGGTGTGGGGCCGATGCGATCAGGCCCGTATCGGCGACGACGGCGATCGGAGGATGGGCCTGGAGCGACGCCGCTCCGCCGGGTTCCGCGATTGATGCGCGGGACGACGCAATGCCGTCGTGCGAAGCTGCTGTTGGAACCGATATGAACTGCCGATCCAGGTTGTAACTCGCGATCTTGGCAGTGTCGATCACTCGCCCCCCACCGACCGCGATAAGAAGGTCGGCCTTGAAGACCCGAGCAGCCTCCTCAGTCCGCCGGCACGCGTCGGGCGTGCAGGCGTCGACCAGGTGCATAGTGACCTCACTCGCCGGAACGAGCAGGTTTCTCACCTGGGCACCAGCCACCTCGTTTGTCCTGGGGCCCGAAACGAGCAGGATGCGTCGACCGAGCCCCAGATCGGCGCAGACTGCGGGGATCTGATCGAGGGCGCGGTGACCGATCACCACGTCCCGCGGGAGCTGCATCCACTTCGATTTGTCGAAGCTCCCGTTTTTGAGTACGTTTATTTCGTCTGCGCTCATTACAATCTTGGATGATTAGGGAGTTCGTATACAAATATTACATCGATCCAATAACGGGAGGCGGGGCGTACACGCTCGTCGACACCCTCACCTACGCCCTCATCCTGATCATCGCCGTCTTTCTTATCCATCGGTGGATGCAACGTTCCGGGCTCCCATTCGACAGAGATTTACTCTTTGCAACCCTCCCCTGGGTCGTCCTCGGCGGGCTTCTTCGGGTGCTCGAGGATACCGGACTGGTCGCGGCACCCTGGAGATATCTCCTGATCACCCCTCTGATCTTCTTTGTCCTCTTTTTCTACGCCGTGCTGACGCTCTACTTCTGCCATCGGCTCATTGGTGAGAGAGGCGTTCGGGTCTATGGAGGGGTGGGGATTGCCTCCTCTCTCGTCACGTTCGTCGTGCTGGTCTGGTACGGTCTCACATCGAACCATCTGGCCCTCGAGGTACCCGCGGCGATCCTCGGCATCGCGGCGTTTACGAGCTTTGGCCTTTGGGCACTCCTCCGCTATGGATTTCAATGGGAATATCTGGACGATCGGATCTACCAGGTGCTGATCGCGGGACACCTGCTCGACGCTTCGGCCACCTCGTACGGTATTGACCTCCATCCGCTGGGGTATGTCGAACAGCACGTGGTCGGTTCGGCCCTGATTGCTGCAACCGGGACCGGTTTCGCAATGTTTCCGCTCAAACTCGCGGTCCTGATTCCCGGAATCTACGTCCTGGAGCTCTATCGGCGAGAGGGGACGGCAACATCCTTCTGGCACCTGATCGTGCTCGCGATGATCGTTGTCGGACTGGCCCCTGGGATCCGTGACATGATCAGGATGATGCTGTATGTTTAACGATTAGCGGGCAGATAACGGGAAAATAAGCCCAATATGGCCTCTTTTTTTCTACCCATTCGAAACCATTTCTCTCCAAAAAAGATCCCTGAGAGACGCAGGAGAACGGCCGGAGTGAGGGCCGATTTTTCGATTGTGATCAGGAGCGATCGCCGCCGACGATGACGCGGCGATCCAGCGCTCGATCGGATAGCACCTGCGCGCCGACCTCGACCTGCTCGTCCGAACGAAGGGTTTGACGAAGAAGAAGGCCGCTCCCCGTGTGGTGTGAAAGTGAACTCTTTCACTCATCATCCATTTTACGCCCAATTCTGCCTTCTTTTCCTTTAGTCTCGCACCGCGTCGTTCCCGCTTCATATACTTCCAAAACAACGGTTCATCGGTGATTGCGATCGGTCATCTCGACCGGCAACAACACCG
>CAYLUL010000221.1:0-2348 GCA_964386835.1 uncultured Methanospirillum sp. | reverse complement strand
CTCTTCGCCAGGAGCTCGATGGTGCCGGCGACTCCCCCGCCGATCCACGTGGCACCGATACAGGCGGCCACATCAACCTTCTCGGCGGCGATGTAGCCGACGGCGTCGCCGTGGATGAACTCGACGCGATCAGCGACGTTGAGCTCTTCGGCGCGGCGTTTCGCGTGCTCGGTGAACAACGGGCTCATGTCGACGCCGACGCCGCTGATCCCGTGATCGCGTGCCCAGGTGCAGAGCATCTCGCCCGATCCGCTGCCGAGGTCGAGCAGACGAGCCCCCGGTTCCAGGCGCAACGCCGCGCCCAGAGTGGCGAGGTTGTCTGGAGTGAACGGGTTGTGGATGCGGTGAGCACTCTCGCTGATGGTGAAGATTCGTGGGATGTCCACTGTGTCAGCTCCATTTCATAGTTTTACACGTGGGCTCATCTAGTACAGCCCCCTATTCGTTCCCGCAATCGATACGGACATATCACACCTGCAGTCGCTGCTGCCCCCCCCCCACATCCTCCAAGGAGTTCCCTTCGCTATCCGTGTACCGGGGTCAGCGTCGGGCAATGGCGCAATATATCTTCCCAACCGAATGAATACCTATTTCCATCCGCCGGTCAGAACGGAGATTCGAATACCGATGACCGGCCCCACGACCCCGATCCCTGCCCGAGCCGTGCTCGGAACCCTCCTGGTGGTCGTCCCTGCCTGCCTCCTCCCGGTGATCGTGGCAGGCTCCTGGGAGTGGTGGGAGGGCTGGACCTTCGCCGCCCTTCTCTTCGGCAACTTCGTGGTCAGCCGCGCCCTGCTTGTGCGATGGAACCCGGGGCTCGCCGAGGAGCGCAGCCGATCCTTTGCAGCCCCCGACGCCCGTCCGTGGGACCGGATCCTCGCTCCCCTCCTGGCCCTCGGTGGCACGCTGATCGGGATGACGGCCGGCCTGGACGTCCGGTTCGGGGCGCCACCTGGATTTCCCCTGTCGTTCCAGGCCGGCGCGCTCGCCCTCGTCCTGGCCGGACTCGCCCTGGGGAACTGGGCGATGCTCACCAACCCCTTCTTCTCCGGGATCGTCCGGATCCAGTCCGAGCGCGGCCACCGGGTGGTCTCAGCCGGCCCGTACCGATGGCTACGGCACCCGGGGTACGCGGCGACGCTGCTGGCGTACGCGGTCCTGCCGATCTTCCTGGATTCGGCCTGGGCACTCGTACCGGCCGTATCCCTGGTCTTCGTCGGGATCGTCCGCACTGCCCTCGAGGACCAATTCCTCCAGGACGAGCTGGACGGCTACCGGGAGTACGCGACGCGGGTGCCCTACCGGCTGGTGCCGGGAGTCTGGTGAGCGGATCATAGCGACACCTCCCGGGAAGAACCGGGATGGGACGGTGAAACGCGGTCCTCGATGTGGAGACGGATGGCATCCTGGAGCAAGGTGATCGCCTCTTCCCAGGTTTCACCCTGCGCGGAGCAGCCCTGGACCTCGGGGCTGAACACGGCGTTGCCGTCCTCGCGAAGATGTTCCGTAGTGAACTCGTGCCGACGGAGGCCGAACTCGCCCGTCGTGAGGGGGGAGTACGAGGCGGCGGGCCTCAGTCCACTCTGCTCATTCTCTCCTGGCCGAGCCGGCGTCGCCCCCCCATAATGCCATTCTAGAAATATTCGCAATTACCGATTATTTCACAAGACAGACGGCGGAAATCATGTTTAGTAGGAGATCTGCCACCATTTTATCTATTCATCGAAATGCGAAATCCTCGCATCTGCCTTTGCATGAGAACAGGTCTCGCGTGCGGATCTCAGAACGCAACAGATCAGTGGAACAACAGGGCAGGAGGAGCTGCGCCCTCCAGGACGGCGCACGAGGTGAAGGGAAATGAGAAGAAGAATGTTCATCGTTGTAGCTGTGCTGGTCGTCCTCGCGGTGATGACGGTGCCGGCGGTGGCAACGCTGCCACAGAAGAGCCCATTGCCCCCGGGCAATCCGTTCAACACCATCTGGGGCCTTCTGATCGATTTGCAGAAACAGATCACCGAGATAAAAACAAGCCTGCAGAACCAGATCAACGGACTGCAGACGCAGATCAATACCATTCAGTTGACCCCGGGCCCCAAGGGTGACCCCGGGCCAAAGGGCCCCGAAGGAGATACGGGTACCACAGGTCCGCAGGGGCCTGCCGGGCCGGCTGGACCTGCTGGAGCAACAGTGCATTTCGGGCAACCGCAGGAGATCGAGATTCCTGAAGATATCTGGGTGGGTATGGATGTCTATCATGGCGAGGCCTCGACCGACGGGATCATGATATGCCAGGTCATCGTGGATGCAACCGAGACGGAACTCGCTTCGGTCTGGATACGAAAGGAGAA
>CAYLUL010000220.1:0-2352 GCA_964386835.1 uncultured Methanospirillum sp. | reverse complement strand
GGCTTGTCTACCGGATCAAAGACCCGAAGATCGTGGCGCTCCTCTTCAGCTCCGGCAAGATCATCCTGACCGGGGGCAAGAACCTCGAGGACATCAAGCGCGGCCTCGACTTCCTCGAGCAGAAGCTCGAGTCGATCATGTGAGGGACCCGGTCCCTTCTCTTCTACCGGATGCCCGGTGGGGCTATCCTCCATTTCTCAGCGACCGTGCATTACTCTACAGCCTGCGGCGCAACGCTCACCGCTTGCCGGGCCGCCAGGCCGGCGTCCACCCCGAAGGAATGAATGGCCTGGATGGTGCGGTCGTGCGCTGGTCGTCGGGGCTGGGGACGACAATCGATTCTTCGCCGCAGACGGCTCGGATCCTGGTGGCATCACCGACCTCTTTCTCGCGAACGAGCGCTCGTCGACCACGTCGATCCACTTTGCAGCGAGCGCCTCATGAAGCGCGCGGAGGGTTGAGCCGTTTTCTCTCCATCGGCACCCGGCCGTCCGCGTACGCGACGGCTCCTTCCGCTTCTGGCTATGGAGGTCGCTGGATAGGCCGGCGGGCATCGCCCTCATACCAGTGCCGATCGGAGGTCCAGAGCCTGTTTGGTCCGCCAATCGCATCATCGGATCGGAGTAAGAATAAATACCCTGAGTGAGATGGGCCATTCTCATGGCGCAGGCATCCGGGACGAAAAATCTCCGGATACTGTGGAGAGAGACCTGGCCATCGCCCAGACGTTCCATACACATCACAATCGTGTGATGGGTGTGTGCCGGCCCAGGATTGTTTCGGAGGTTGAAAGCATGAAATACGTGGATGGATTTGTCATCGTTCTTCCGGAGGAGAACCTCCCGGCGTACCGGGAGATGGCGGAGATGGGCGCGAAGACCTGGAAGAAGTACGGCGCCCTGGAATACTACGAGTGCGTCGGCGAGGACCTGAAACCCGAGATGACCGGGATCACCTTCCCCGAGATGGTGAAGGCCGGGCCCGGGGAGACGGTCGTCTTCTCCTTCATCGTCTTCGCATCGAGAGAACACCGTGACGAGGTGAACGCGAAAGTAATGAGTGACCCGGCCATGAACGATCCCGCCTACAAGGACACGTCGATGCCGTTCGAGATGAAAAAGATGGCCTACGGGGGATTCACGGTCATCGCGGAGGCTTGAAGGACTCCCGCGTCCGCCGCGGTGAAAGGGGCGGGAGCCCGGGTCTCTGTTCACGACGGGGCCGGCTCTCCCGTGAGCCCGGGGGGTCCTCCTAGAACAGAACGAGGACCCGGGGTCGAACCTCCTGCGGCAAAACGGAGCGCCGAGCCGCTCGACGGGCATATCCGGGCCGAATCGGCACCGGAAGAGAGTTCGATCGTACACCTCTCCCTTCTGCAGGGCGAATCGTGGAGGCCCGCAGTCGAGGCTCGGGCCCCGTAGATTGTTGAAGTGCCGTCAGACGCCGGCTGGGACGATCCGACCAGCGGGGTCGCGATCGAGACGTCGGCGAGGCATTGTCCGCCTCTACCAGAAGTGCCGGGTCTGGACAAACTGCCGTTCGGCCTTCAGAATCTGCCGATAGAACGCGTCCCCTTCGGCGAGCGTGCCCAGGATCCGGGATGCATGCTCTGGCCCGACTCCCCGGCCCGAGAGCGCGATCACCGCCTTCTTCCCGCTCGACAGGACGATGTTCGCGTTCCGGAGCAGGCGCTTCTCGACCTCTCGCTCCTCTGGCGACTTTGTCTTTCGGTTCGCCATCGCGTAGAGCGGCTCGTCCCAGGGCTTGAGGGCGGCGACCAGGCGGGCAGAGCAGACGGGGCACTGGGGGCGCTCCTCCACGCGCGAGACCCGGGTCTTCAACTTCCAGCGCCGGCAGTTCATGCAGCAGAGCACGACCTCGGAGTCGTCGATCCTTCGTTTGACGGTCGCCAGGATCGCGGTGTCGGCCGACTCGGGCGGCACCAGGTCGCGCGACGAGAAGAGGCCGGCCGCTCCGAGGAGCGAGACCTGGGTCGTCACGACCTCGACCGACCCGTCGCGCACGGCGGCGACGATGGCAGCGGCGCTCTCCACGTCCATGTAGTTCTCGAAGAGCTCCCGGTAGGTCTCCTCCTGGACAACCGTCCGGTCGAAGAGGTCGGAGAGACGGTGAATCGAGATCCGTTCGTAGTCGGCGTCGGGGTCGATCGCCCCGAACTTCTTGGCCACCTGGACCAGTTTCCACTTGTATAGCGCGGTCCGCTTCAGTCCGATCTCGAGGAGGCCCCGGATGTGTGCCGGGTCGAGTGAGAGCAGGGTCTCCTCGACGTCGACTGCACGGAGCGACTTCGGCAGCCGGAGCAGGCACCGGTAGGCATCGATCTCGATCCCG
>CAYLUL010000219.1:0-2387 GCA_964386835.1 uncultured Methanospirillum sp. | reverse complement strand
CGACGCGACCTTCTCGATCGACGGCGTGATCGGGGCGTTCGCGTTTACACTCTCGGTCCCGCTGATCCTGCTCGGGAACGGGATCGGTGCGTTCGTCGTGCGGGAGGTGACGATCCGCCATGTCGATCAGGTGAAGCTCTACCCATTCCTGAAGAACGGGGCGATGTACTCGATCGCGTTCCTGGGCATGATCATGCTCGTGGACAGTTTCGGCTACCACATCCCGGCGTGGGTCTCACCGATCATCACGTTCTGCATCGTGGGGTTCTTCCTCTTCAAGTCGATCCGGGCGAACGGGAACGAGGAGATGGGCGACCCCACCGCCGGGCTGCCGGACCCCTTCTCCCTCACGGAGATTCCCCCCGAGAACCGGTGAGAGAACCCCCCAACGGTTCATTTTTCCCCCTGGGGAGAACCAACCTTCTACATTTCTGTTCAGATCTCTTCCTAACCTCTCGCCATGCACCGATGGATGGTGATCTCAGCCATGCGGCTGATTGCCCTCCGCGATTTTCTCCTTGCAGGTCCGCCGGGAGTGGGCATATTCTCGATCGATGGGTCGACTGCTGGGTTCAGTGTGAACCGGTTCGGGCTCGCGAACCTCTCCCTGGAGAGCACCTGGGACCGAGCGTGGTCCCGTACATCAGCACCGACTGGAGAGGGGGCAACCCGGTGGCGGCGACCCTGACGCCGTCCAACGAGCGCTTCCTCCAGTTCGCGGCCTTGACCAGCCGGTACCCGAGCGGCCGAACAGGCAGCGCTCGCTCTCCAGTAGACCACGTTCGGTCGCATCTCGGAGCGAGCTCAACGTCCCTCGTCGAACCGACCTATTCGGCGCTGATCACCAGCGGTACGCTCGTCGTCGGCGAGGCGGTTCGGTCCCGGCGATCCTGGTGCCATCGCCGCTGCCGGTGATCGCGTCCCGCGCGGGGGACGGCACCGCCGACCCTGACCTCGCTCTGTACCGCCGTGCCAGTCACGACCACTCCGACCCGTGCCGGTTCCGACTTCCTGGTGACGGTCGCCGCCCTTCTCGTTCCACTCGGACGCCTCGTGGCCGGCAGGCGGTGCTCGATGCTCCCTTCCACAACCCTCAGCGCTGGACCGGGTGACCTTCGCGGCTCCAGGCGTCGTAGCCGCCGGCGATGTTCATGACCTGTGAAAAACCGGCTTCGCGCATGATCGCCATCGACTTCTGCCCTCGCATCCCCCGCTTGCAGTAGACCACGAACGACTGGTTCGGGTCCAGCGCGGTGATCCGATCACGGAAGTCAGAGGCGTAATAATCGATGTTAACCGCGTCCGCAAGATGTCCATCGCGGAACTCGGCTGGTGTCCTGACATCGATCACCTGGCATACCCCCTCGTCGATCGTCCGCCGGCACTCCTCCGGCGACGCGTCCCTGCACTGCTGCTCGACTGTCATCTCGTCAGCTCCGTATTTCGTATTTCGTCTCCAGCCCTATATCAATCCGCGCGTGGTGTCAGTTTGCTCTGACTCCTGCGGTATTATTAGCGTTCAGGCGGAACCTTATACGGCATTCCAGCCCCGAATTTCGGACCTGGACCGCCTGGGAGCGGCAGAGCGGAAATGACAGAACTGAACGAGAACGTCGCCTTCGACCCGATCCGGTGCGAAAAGGCCAACACCCTCATCCAGCAGGGCGTCCCCTGCTACCCCCACGGGTTCGAGCGAACAGCGACCGTTGCCGGAGTCCGGGAGCGGTTCGAGTCGATCGGCCACGACCCGGCGACCGAGCAGTCGGCCCTCGCCGGCCGGCTCTATACCGTCCGGAACCATGGTAAGACCATCTTTGCGGACCTCGGGGATGAGACCGGGCGCATGCAGCTCTACATTCGGAAGAATGACCTTGGGGACGAGGCCTTCTCCCGCTTCGTCGAGCTTGTCGACCGCGGGGACTTCGTCGGAGTCACAGGACGCCCATTCCGGACCAAGGTCGGCGAACTCTCGCTCTGGGTCGACGATCTCTGCCTCCTCTGCAAGGCGCTCACCGATCTCCCCGAGAAGTTCCACGGGTTAAAAGATACCGAGAAGCGCTACCGCCAGCGGTACCTCGACCTGGTGATGAACGACCGGGCGCGGGAGACCTTCCGGGTCCGGAGCCGGGTCATCTCGTTCATCCGCTCGTTCCTGGCCGACCGGGAGTTTCTCGAGTTCGAGACCCCGACCCTGCAGCCGGTCTACGGCGGGGCGAATGCCCGGCCGTTCACGACCCATCACCACTACCTGGACCAGACGCTCTTCCTCCGGATCGCCCCGGAGCTCTACTTGAAGCGGCTCGTCGTCGGAGGGTTCGAGCGGGTCTTTGAGATCGCCAAGAACTTCCGAAACGAGGACATCGATTCCAGCCATAACCCAGAGTTCA
>CAYLUL010000218.1:0-2392 GCA_964386835.1 uncultured Methanospirillum sp. | reverse complement strand
TCGCGGAGCAGGACCAGGATGGAGAGGGCGGCGAGATACGAGGTGGCAGGGTTGTCCGGGCTCGGCACATTCCGGATCCGGATGTAGGCGTCCCCAAAGACTCCCTCCGCAACGATCTCATGGACGTTCCGGTCGACAGCGGGGTCCGCCCAGAGCTCCACCTGCACCTCCTGTCCCGCTGCAAGGGCGATCGCAGCGGAGACGTTGATGTTCTTCGGGAAGGCCTGGACGCACTCATCAGCCCGACCCTGAAAGACGAGGGTCCGCTCGGCGATTGAGAGACCGAGCGAAGTCGGGTTTTTCGTTGTCTTGAGAACCACCCGGTCGATCCCCCCGATTCGACCGACCTTCAGATTGTCGAGGCCCATCACGGCCCCGCTCGGGATGTAGACCCGTCGGCGGGCAGCGACCGCTGCCCCGCGGAGGCGCTCGAGGAACGATGGCTCGGCGAGGGCGCCGACCGACATCACGACGAAGTCCTTGCCAGCCTCGAGCACGGCCTCCCCATGGGCCCGGACTGCCCGGACCGAGGCGGCCTCGACGACCAGGTCCACGTCGGCGCCGACGAATGCTTCGAAGGAGTCGTACGCGGTCCCCCCCGTGACCGTCGCGAGTTCTCGGGCGCGATCGAGATCCTGGTCGTAGAGGGCCACGATCTCGAAGTGTTCCGCGTGCGACGCGATCAGGTGGCCGATGTTGCCGCAGCCGAGGAGCCCGACCCGCATCATGGATACAGTGTGGTCCTCTCCCGGGATAAAGCAGGCGGGGTGGGTTTGTCGAGCCCTCTCACGGACGAGAAGCCTGAAGTCTGGAGCCGCCGATCGATCTGGGATGACGACCGATGAGATCGACCGCGGGTTCGCCGCCCTGGAGGCCCTGATCCGCACGAACGCCGAGGAGATCGGAGAGAAGGCCGGCCGGGTTCGACAGGACGAAGCGGCCCTGCTCGCCCGAATGGGCGCGACGGCGGCCTCGATCGTGGACCTTGCTGGGCTTGAGGTGATGACTCGCGGCAAGATCGACGGCTCTGGAGATCTCTTCGACCAGGCCTTCTTCCCAAAGAAGATGCTTCTCCTTGCCCGTGGCGAGCCGATGCCCTTTCGGCCCGACGACGCCAGCAAGGCAATCACGGACCAGTTCCTGGTGCTTCGGCACGACGGGACCTTCGCCGAGCTGATGTACTCGAACGATACCGTCCTCGTTGACAGCTACCTCTCCCCCATGACGGCAGAGGACGCCCTCGGCGTCTACGGCCCCGAGCTCCTCCTGATGCTCTACCGGGCGCTCCGGCAGTATCTTGAGGGGCAGGAAGCGCTGCTTGCCGCCCTCAAAACCACCCTCGAATTTGTCCACGGATAACTGATAGTCACTCCCTCTCCACGGGCTACTTCCAGCGGAAGAGGGCAAAGGAGGGGCGGAGCAGATCCCCTGTGGGGTGGAGGGCTGAGATCACCATGCTCCGCCGGAACTCCTGGCCAGAGCCGTTCCGGAAGGAGATGACCGCCTTCACTTCGGCAACCTGCTCGGGGAGCGGCACCGAGTGCACCGCATCGGGCGCCAGGGACTGGATGTCAGCATCGACTCCTGTCGGGACGAGCGAAAGGTGGATACCGTGTGCCGGGGCGTTTCCCTTGTTCTCCACGATCACGGCGCGCGCATCATCGGAAAAATCCACCTGGAGGTCGGGCAGATCATGGGTGTCGCTGCCGATCTTCAGCACCATCAGGACCACTCCGACGATGATCAGGGCCATCAGCGAAAAATACGGTGATATCAGGGCTAGCCCTGCCGCCGCTACGACGCCAATCGCGAGGACAACCTGGTATGAACGCTCCATGAGAAGTGGTTGCAGGGGAATGGATAAAAACAAGACGTGAATGGGCCCGATGAGATTCGAACTCATGGCCTCCCGGTTATCAGCCGGGCGCACCACCTGGCTATGCTACGGGCCCGCAGGGGTTACCCTACAAGATGACTCTTCCGAGTTCTTATAGATTTTCGATGGAGTCCGGACAGACGCCTTTGTATCCTTGCCCGAGAAATAGACATGGACGGGCCGCGCTGGCGTCTCCATAGGGTGGCGCGCGGTCGGCCCGTCGCGGGAGTGGTTCATGGCGAGACAGTATCTACTGGGCAACGAGGCGATCGCCCATGCCGCCCTGGAGGGTGGGGTGGGCTTCGTGGCCGGGTACCCGGGCACGCCTTCGTCCGAGGTGATCGACCTGCTCCGGGCCCGACAGCCGGAGGGGGTCCATGTCGAGTGGTCGACCAACGAGAAAGTCGCATTCGAGAACGCGCTCGCCGCCGCCTGGTGCGGTGTCCGCGCCCTTTTCACGACCAAGCATGTCGGCCTGAACGTCGCTGCCGACCCCCTGATGACCTCGGGATACAC
>CAYLUL010000217.1:0-2404 GCA_964386835.1 uncultured Methanospirillum sp. | reverse complement strand
GCAAGATTTTCCTTGAGCGGGATAGGGAGTTCGTCGTCAGCACCGTCACGTCTGCTGTCGACGCGCTGAAATTATTGAGAGAACAGGACTTTGATGTCATCATCTCGGATTACCAGATGCCGGAGATGGATGGCATCGAATTCCTGAAGAGCGTGAGAACCTCGGGAGCATGTATCCCGTTTATCCTTTTCACCGGACGTGGGCGCGAAGAGGTTGTCATCGAGGCACTGAACGAGGGAGTTGACTTTTATCTCCAGAAAGGCGGTGATCCCAGGAGCCAGTTTGCAGAACTGTCTCATAAAGTCCGGATTGCCGTCGAAAATCACCGTGCGGCAGAGAAGATACAGATTCTGAACCGGATCTACACCGTGCTGTGTGCAACCAACCGGGCAATGGTCCATCTCCGGACGAAGAAGGATTTTTATTTCGAGATCTGCCGGATCCTCGTGGAGATCGGGGGATTCCGCATGGCGTGGATCGGGCTCGTCGACAGCGGGCAGACACACATTCATACTGCGGCTTGTGCCGGGCATGTCGATGGGTACCTCGATCAGATCGAGATCTCCACGGAGAACGTCCCTCACGGGTGCGGTCCGACCGGCACGGCGTACCGGGAAGGAACATACCTATTCTCCAACGATATCTCCGTCGACCCGTGTATGGAACCCTGGCGGGACGAAGCCCTGAAACGTGGATACCTGGCAATTGCTGCATTTCCATTCGCTCTTGGAACAATCAATGCCGGTGTGCTCACCCTGTATGCACCAGGGACCGGTTTTTTTAATGAGGCGATTATCGGGCTCCTGGATGAGCTGGCCATCGACATCTCGTTCGCCCTTGCGACGATTGACGAGGAGGTAGACCGGAAATCGGCGGAAGAGAATATTCGGCGTCTTGAACGCAGGGAAGCGGATATCATCAATTTCCTGCCGGACGCTACCTTTGCGATCAACCGGACTGGCCAGATCATCGCGTGGAACCGTGCCATCGAGGAGATGACGGGTGTGCCGGCGGCACATATACTGGGAAAGGGGGACTGCGAATACTCGATCCCCTTCTACGGAAAACGACAGCCGATCCTGGTCGACCTGATCAATGAGTCGGATGACGTCATTGCGCGGAGATACTCCGATATCGTTCGTGAGAAGGATACCCTGGTCGCCTTTACATCGATCACCCTCCCAACCGGAAAACCGGTCATACTCATGGTGAAGGCGAGCCCGCTCTATGGCGAGCACGGCGAGATCGTTGGAGCGATCGAGTCGGTTCGGGACATCTCAGACTGGAAGAGGGCGGAAGAGGATCTGCGTGAGAGCGAAGAGCGGTTCGTGGCGTTCATGGATCACCTTCCTGTCACCGCCTTTATCAAGGACGTGGAGTCCACCACGCTCTATGTCAACCAGCACATGAAACGGCTCTTCGGTGCTGGGGATTGGATTGGAAGACCGGTCCGGGACTTTTTTCCGGCAGAGGCGGCGGAGAAGATGATCGAGGACGACCGCATGGTGGTCCGGGACGAGTACCTCGTGACCACGGAGATCCTTCGCACGCTGGATGGTGACGAGAGAATATATGAGACCTCAAAGTTCCGGATCGATCGCGAGAATAAATCACCGCTCATCGGCGGATTTGCGGTGGATAGTACCGAACGAAAGCGAGCAGAGGATCTGATCCGCGAGAGCGAAGCACGATATCGGAATATTGTCGAGGACCAGACCGAATTCATCAGCCGGTTTTTGCCGGACGGAACTCATATCTTTGTCAACGAAGCCTACTGCCGCTATTTCGGCCTGAACCGCGACGAGATCCTCGGGCATCGGTTCCGGCCGAATGTTCCTCCAGAAGACCGTGGACCTCTTGACCGGTTCTTTGACTCGTTGACCCCGGACCACCCGGTTGGCACGATCGAACACCGGATCATCATGCCGGATGGCGGCGTCCGATGGCAGCGGTGGAGTGACCGGGCGATCTTCGATCCGTCTGGAACGATCACGGAATATCAATCGGTTGGCCGGGATATCACCGAGGTGCAGGAGACGCTCGCCGCCCTGGAGACAAGCGAGATGCGGCTCCGCACGCAATACCAGAACAATCCACAGGCCATTATTACCTGGCAGCACCGGGATGGCGATTTTTTTCTCATCGACTTCAACCTGGCGGCGGCGATCCTCTCGGAAGGTCGGTCAGAGGCTCTGCTGGGGGTTACGGTATCCGACCTCTACGCAACCCGGCCGGAGATCGTAAACGAGATCAGGCGGTGTTATCATGACCAGACGACCGTCTCAACGGAACTCGTTTCGGAGGATTTCCTGCCGGGACGGCACATCCATATCACCTCTGCCTTCGTCCCGCCAGACCTGGTGATGGTCCATATCGATGATATCACCGAGCGAAAACGGGCCGA
>CAYLUL010000216.1:0-2448 GCA_964386835.1 uncultured Methanospirillum sp. | reverse complement strand
CACCGAGAGGACCAGGGGCACGTTCTCGAGGGTCCCCGCCCGAAGGCGGCGCGCGATCAGCTTGAGCGCCTCGGGGAGCGGGATCAGGCCCATCTCCATCGGGTTCTTGCCGAGGACCTCGTCCACCGAGTACCCGCTCGCCGCGAGGAATGCCTGGTTAACCGACAGGAATTGGTAGTCTGGCGAGCTGCTGATCGCGATGGGATACGGGCTGTTCTCGAAGATGGTACGGAATTTCTCCTCGCTCTCTCGCAGTTCATCCGCCACGCGCTTCCGCTCAGTGATGGGGCGGGTTGTCGTAACGATGCCCTCGATGCCCGGGGTGTCGAACAGGTTGGCGGCAACAGCCTCGACGTCGATGTAATACCCATCCGCGTGCCGGAAGCGGTATTCCACCGGCGTGCCGGGATTCGTCCGGGCGTACACCGACTCGATCTCCTGCTCGATGCGCGCCCGATCGTCGGGGTGCACGTAGTCGAGGGGGTTCGTCCCGATCGCCTCGACGGGGTCATACCCAAAGAGGCGGGCGACGGACGGCGAGATAAACGTGATGAGGCGACCCTGATCGATGATCCCGATCACATCGGAGGAGTGCTGGATCAGGCTCCTGAACCGGAGTTCACCCTGACGGAGCAGGTCTTCGGTCTTCCTTTGCGAGGTGAGGTCGATGATGATACCGCGGTATCCGGCATGCGTCCGGTTCTGGTGGAGCAGCCCACAGAGCACGATAACGGGAAACGAACTACCGTCTTTTCGGACCGCCAGGAACTCCATCGGCTCGCTCGGACCGCCATTCATCATCCTCTGGACCGCCTCCATCACCCGAGCGTGCTGCGAGGGTTCGATGAACGGAAAGATCCCAATCCCTTCCCTGATCTCCTGGTCGGTAAGACCGAACCCGTCAAGGGCGTGCTGGTTCACATAGGTGACCCGAAACTCGAGGTCGGTCTCGAAGACCATCTGCGGAATGAGGTCGGCCAGGTCCCGGTATTTCTCTTCGCTCTCCCGCACGGCGTCCTCCGCCCGCCGGCGTGCGCTGTTGTCGAGAAAGGTCTCGAGGAGGATGTCGCGACCATCGAGAACCGTCCGGGTGACGTACTTGATGATCGGGATAGTCCGACCATCCCCGGTTCGGAGGACCCGCTCCGCGTTGTCGACGGCCTGGCCCAGGTCCGTGATCGGGCACCTGCCCGCCGCGGCGGGGCAGATGAACTGGTGGCAGACGTTGCCGACGATCTGTTCTTTCGGGAGGCCGATCATCGTTGCAGCGGCCGGGTTGACGTCGAGGATCTCGTGGGTCGCTGCGTCGATGATCGCAATGCCGGCTCGGACGGAGGTATAGATCTGGTCCAGGTACTCCCTGCTCCGCGCGATCGCCTCCTCGGAGCGCTTCTGTGCGGTGATGTCCCGGATCGATTCGATCGCGCCGACCCGTTCGCCCTGCTGATTGTCGAGGGGACAGGCCTTGAGGAGCACGGAGATCTTGTCTCCGTTCCTTCCAGGAATCTCGGCCTCAACCGTCAGGACGCTGCCGCTCCGGGACATATACGAGTAGAGAGAGGTGATGGCGTCGTCCGGTTCGTTCACCAGGTCGATCAGGGTCGGGCGCTTCGTGCCGTAGAACGGGACGGCATAGTCTCGATCGCCCTTTCCCAGCATGGCGCTGGCAGGGACACCGGTCATCTCCTCGACCGCCCGGTTCCATGCGATCACGGTGCCGGCACGGTCGATCGCAAACGTGGCGTCGGGGAGGAAGTCGATGATGTCTGAAAGACGCTGCTCCGAGTCCTGCTTGGAGCGTTCCGCCTCCTTTCTCCGGAGCGCCTGCCGGATCTTGTGGGCGAGCTCGGCGAACTGGGAGACGGGGTCACCGCCCTTCTGGAGATAGAAGTCGGCCCCGCTCTCGATCGCCTCGATCACGATCTCCTCTCGGCCCCGCCCGGTGAAAAGGACGAACGGAATGTCGCCGAACCGTTCCCGGATCACCTTCAACAGTTCGATGCCGTCCATCCCCGGCATCTGGTAATCGGAGACGATGGCATCAAATGACCCTGCTGCGAGGGCCTCGAGGGCTTCCGGTGCAGATGGCGAGGTGGCGACTTTGAACTCCGGCGACTGCTCGAGGAAGAGACGGGCGATCTGGAGGAGCGCGGGTTCGTCATCGACATACAGGACACGAATACCGGGCTCCATCAGGAATACGATGATAAACGGAGAGATATGTCTTTAGGTCAGGGTATTCGGACCGGAGCCCGTCACGCGTTCGGCGACAAAATTCTGGATCGTTCAACCGGTTCGCAACGATGATCTCCCGGCCGGATCGAGTTCCAGGCGGCACGTCCGTTCTACCGTCAAGGATGGGAGCACCTCGCCCTTAATCGATCGATGCTGGCCTCCGGCGGAGATGGAGAGCCGGGACTGAGCCGGGCGAGTGCCCTCACCCTCGAT
>CAYLUL010000215.1:0-2472 GCA_964386835.1 uncultured Methanospirillum sp. | reverse complement strand
CGATGTCAGGGCACTCGAGGCGCGGGTCGACGCCCGGATAGCGCGCGGCGAGTAGATAGAGCCGAGCGACCCCGGGGGTGCGTCGCCAGGCACATGGTGTGAATGATCCCCCTCTTCTTCTCGTTCAGCTCGGCCGGATCAGGAACCCCTCCACCACGTCACGGCGATGCCGGCGACCGATTGATGGCATCGGCCGGGAAGGTGTGTCGAAGATTCGAGAAACGAGAACGACGAGGGGCGTGAGAACAGCCGATCGGCCGCCTTCAGCGGTCGGGCTCACTCTCGAGTGCAGGCGGAAGGTCTACCTCGAAGCGGCAGATCCCGTTGCCCATCGCATAGCAGGCGGTCTCGACGACCCGTGCCTCGTCTCCACAGTGAGCAGAGAAGATCGCCCCCAGGACGCCGCAGTCAAAGGCACAGGCCGGTCGGCCCAGGTACGGGAGGTCGACGCATTCGAAGCAGTCGTATACCTCGATGGTGATGGTGGATCCCAGGGTCACCGAGAGCCGTCCAAGCCCGTGGTCCTTCCAGAAACGGCTCAGGGCCTCAACGAGCTCCTCGAGGGGCATCCCATCGAAAGCGTGGGCGAGACGCCGTCCGAGGTGCGTCCCGGCGGCGTTCAGGATCGGATCGATGTTCACGCCGTCGGCGAGAAGCGTCACCCGGATGGCGCGGAACATCGCCCGATAGAAGGCCGACAGGTCTCCTGAGAGCGGGTCGTAGTCGGCCATGAGGCGGCCGATATCCGCCTCGAGCCGCTCGGCATCCGAGAGGCGCCCGAGGTATTCGGAGTCGATATAGAAGTATTTGCGCCGCCCGTCATCGGGATCGGTGCGCGCCGCGAGCACGCCATCGGCGACCAGGTTGCGCAGGTGGACCGAGATCGTGGACTTGGCCCGCTCTGTCTGTACGACGATCTCCTCGAATGAGAGCTCGCCATCGCCGAGCAGGCTCAGGATCCGGGCTCGTGTCGGGCTGTCCACCACTCTCAGGCCCTGCGCTGTTCGAAAGAGCCCGAGCCCGGTCGTCTCGGATTCCACCCCGAGCCTGTCAGTGATCATGTGAATCACCATAGTGGTTGGGCCGGGACCACTTATATGTTCGTCTTCATACTAATCTTCTGATCGGGTCGAGAATCGACCTCGAGGATGAGGGGCCCTTTCCGGGCTAAAAGAAGAGGAGTTACCAGGGGGAGACCGTTCGGACGATCTGGCCGCCCCGGAAGATCTTGATCAGTCCGCCCGACTGGGAGACCACGATCCCGATCGCGTGGGTCACGAGCGTGATCCCGGCGACCGAGGCGTGGCGCGAGCCAAGCCCCGGGGGGATCTGGACCGCGCTCGTGTCGACCGTGATGTACCGGCCGGCTGCCTCGACCAGGCCATCACCGGCGATCACGAACGCGCCGTCGAGCTGGGCGAACTCCTTGACGTTCTCTGCCATCTCCTCGTTCGTCACCCGCCGCTCTTCGGTGGTGTGGCCTTTGAAGGGGTTCAGGATAAACTGAGTCGAATAGGCGAGGACACCATCGAGGTCACCCACGAGGAATGCGGTACCGACGGGCTTGCCCTCGCGTCCTTCACGGGCGATCTCGAGCGCGATCCTGAGGACAGCGTCGAAGACGGCCGGCTCCACGTCGGTCTCCGAGAGAAGGGCCCCTCCTTCGAAGGGGGTCTCTTCGAGCAGGTCTGTCTCGACTCCGTTCGAAAGGATCGCCGTCCCTGGGATGAAAGCGCTGCCGGGCAGCGGGACCGATGCAGACACCGGATCGCCGACTCCCTGGGGTGGGCCGTCGATGATCGGGCGGGCGATCTCTTTCCAGATCTCCGCCTTTTCAAGATAGGCATCGCGGTAGCGGGGCACCGCCTCCGCCTGGATCACGAGGAGCCTCGCCGCATCGAGGGCGTGCCGCTTCGCCTCGGGCAGGTCCCCACGCTCTTTTGCCTCGTGGAACGCCGTCGCCGCCTGCTCGATCGCATCCGTGGAGGGGATCTCCGGCGCGTCGCTCTCCCGGTTCCGTGCGTAGAGAATTGCCCCCGCAATCAGCCCGACGAGGAGGAGCACGATCAATGGAAGGATATTGACGCCGAAGAGCCGCACCGCGGGGAACTGCCACCCGGTCCCGTTCGGCATCGGCGTCCCGGCGGTCGTATAGGTGCCGGGTACCTGGATGATGCTGACATCAAAGGTCGTGGTCGCCGTCTGTCCATCGCTCTGGAAGACGGTGACCGTGATCGTGTAACTGCCTGCCGCCAGGTAGGTGTGCGTCGCGGGGATGTCGTTCGACCGGATACGCGTCTGGTCTCCCCAATCCCACTCGATCGCGTCCACGGCGACCCCGGGTCCTCCCGACAGCACCGAACCGCCGATCACGACCGTCTGGTTCTGCACCGATGGCTGGGAGAGTGCGATGACGGGGGTACCCGCCGGGACCACCGTCGTGGCCGGAACTGTCGTCAGTGCGCTGGTGGT
>CAYLUL010000214.1:0-2488 GCA_964386835.1 uncultured Methanospirillum sp. | reverse complement strand
ACAGCCGCGAAGCTGATTGCCCAGGCCGCTTTTCACGACGGTAAGTGCGCGACCGCCTTCCCCTTCTACGGGGCTGAGCGGCGCGGCGCCCCGGTCGTCTCGTTCGTCCGCCTCAGCGACGAGCCGATCAAGGTCTACTCGCAGGTACGGAATCCCGACATGGTGGTCGTGCTCGACGCCTCGGTGATGGATGCGATCGATGTCTTTGCCGGGCTGAAACAGGGTGGATCGGTTCTGATCAACACGACCGAGCCTCCGGCGATCGAAGGGCATCCGGTCCACGCGGTGGACCTGACCGGCATCGCGCTCCGGGTCAACCTGGTCGTGGCCGGCTCGCCGATCCTGAACACCCCGGTGCTCGGTGCCCTCGCCCGGATTGGCCTCGTCTCAAAGGATGCAGCGCTCGAGGCGATCGCCGAGACCTTCACCGACCCGCGGAACGTCGAGGCAGCCACAGCCGCGTACGAGGAGACGGAACAATGATCGACATCTCGAAGGAACGGCTTGCGATGTCCGAGCCCCGAGAGGGAGCGGCCGGAAAGACCGGCTCCTGGCGGGTCTTCCGCCCCGTGGTGGACCGCGAGATGTGCAATGCCTGTGGTCTCTGCGCCATGTACTGCCCGGACGGTGCGATCAACACCGAACTTGAAATCGACCTTGAGTACTGCAAGGGCTGCGGGATCTGCGCGAACGAGTGCCCGAAGAAGGCGATCGCGATGGTCCGCGAAGAGCGGTAATCCGGGCATATAGCCGCTGCCCGTCCCCAATTCTCTCGTTTTTTCCGCCGATCGCGACAACGTAATCAAATGCGAAAGGCTATCCGTCGGGCCGTACTGACAGAGCGTACGGCCAGTCGGTGTGCGGCTGGGACCGTAATCAACCTTCGAGGTGACGTTGTGCTCTTCCGGTCCCTGCCCGTCCTTCTGCTCCTGTTCATCGCCGCCGCCGGCATCATGCCGGTGGGGGCCGACCAGCCCTCCGTGATCGTCGAGGATTCCCACGTGAGCCCCCCGGTGCTGATGCCCGGCGACCAGGGTCTTGTGAGCATCACCCTCACCAACACCGCGAGTACCGCGACGAAGACCGAGTCGTCCGGGTCGGGCTCCGGAGCCGGCAACTCCGTTTCGAGGAGCACGGAGATCAACCCGGTGATCGAGCAGGTGGTGCTCGATGGGAGGGGAGATATCCGCGTCCTCGGGGGCATCTCCACCTATCGGGGCGAGCTCGGTCCTCGCCAGTCAGTGACCCTGACCTTCCTGGTGGAGGCCCCCACATATACCGGGGTCTTCTTCCCGGTGCTCACCGTCCGGCTCCGGGACGCCGAGGGGTTGAAGTACCCGGTCCCAGTGAACGTCAACACCCCGATCGCGGGGCTCCGGCAGCCGGCCCTCGTTTTAAAGCAGTCGACGATCGGACCGTTCGCCCCCGGGGATCGCGCCTCGCTCACGGTATCGCTCCTGAACGCCGGGTCCGCCGACGCCTCCGACGTCCTGGTCCGAATCGGTGGAAACACGACCGGGCTCTTCCCGATCGGGGCCCGTTCGGTCGATCTTGCCCGCCTGCCCCGTGGGGGCAACCACTCCTTCGTTGTCGACCTCCAGGCGGACCGCTCCACCGGCACCGGGCTGCGCGAAGTCCCCGTCGAGATCGCCTACACGACGACGGATGGGACGCGAATGCAGGGGATGGATACGCTCGGCATCGACGTCAGGGGGAGGGGCAAACTCGCCGTCGCCTCGGTCAAGACCGAACCCGTCCGGGTGCGCCAGGGCGACGAGTTCGACCTTGTCGTTCGGATGGACAACACGGGGACCGGTGAAGCCCGGTCGGTCGCGACCCGGATCGACCTGCCGCTCGCGGGCTCGAAGGAGGCCTTCGTCGGCACCGTCCGGCCGGGTTCCAATGCCCCCGCGGTATTCACACTTCAGGCGAACCGGGCCGGGGAGTTCGAGTACACCTTCAACGCGACGTTCGAGGACGATTGGGGCTCCCACTCGACCATCCAGGTGCTGCACCTCTCGATCGCCCCCTCCGGCGATGCCCTCCTGGCGGCTGGCCTTGTCATTCTCGTCGCCCTCGGAGGACTGCTGGCGCTCGCCCTCTGGTGGCGGCGGCGCAGGGCCGCGCATGCTTGAGCGGGAGCGGGTCGCGGTCTACCTCGCCTGGCGGTCGCTCGCCCGGGGCAGTCGGACCAGCCTCCTGTTGAACGTGGCAATCATCGGCCTGGTCTTCACGAACATGATCCTGCTCCCGTCGATCATCTCTGGGTCGGTCGAACTCTTCAACCAGCAGACGATCGACTACCAGACCTCGGACATCCTGGTGCGACCAATGGAGGGCGAGCAGTATATCGAGAGGGTGGACACCCTGCTCGAGACGATCGACCGGGTCCCGGGGGTGCGCCGGGCCTCCGCACGGCACACGATCGGGGCGACGTTGCTTGCCCGGAACCGGTCGGTCTCGGTCCCCATCACCGCTCTCAACCCGC
>CAYLUL010000213.1:0-2492 GCA_964386835.1 uncultured Methanospirillum sp. | reverse complement strand
CGGGGTTGTTCTCCAACTCCTCCAATGTGTGGTGCAGGGCCTCGAGTTCTGTCCTGGCCTTGAGATACTCGCTTTGGATCATCTCCCGCTCATGCATGAGCATCTGCTTCCGATCGAGCATCTTCATCTCGTCTCTCCGTCGCGCTTCTACCGCGCGCTCCATCTCCATCATCTGGGCCATCTGTTCGTCTCTCCTCTGCCTGTTCCAGTACGGGCTCCGGCACTTTGGGCACGTCTTGGGCTCGGTGCCGGCCCGCAACGACCATTCATGGCCGCACCGGAGACACCTGCGCATCGTCGCCATGCACTACAATGATATTCTTATCGAGAGAAAAAGGTTGCCTTTTGATATTCATTCAATCGTGAAACAATATCATTAGAGTTCAGAATGGGCAGAAAAGAATATGGTATCGTGTTTGAAGAGGCGATGGATCAGATAATCTCGATCGCGAGCAGCTCGGCGATCTCCTCGTCCTCGTCCTCCTGGCGTCGTGAAGGTCGGGGGTGTGCCGATGGGGGTCGCTCTGGAGGTCTCGTCAGCAACCAGCGCCGCAGCGATTCGATCAGTCCCATCCGTGCCCTCTCGATGAAGTGATCGGCCATCCCGGATGATACGTGTTCGCCTGCATCTCCGCAGCGGGCTGCAGGCTCCAGATCGAGAACGGCAGCGCGACCCACGGGGAGACACCAGTGTTCATCCCGTCTGAAACGAAAACGGAGAATGCCGCCCATCTACACCGCACGACCCGGATTTCCTCGGCTGGGTCCCTCTCCTCGTCATCCCCGTACTGCACGAGCGCACGCTCACCGGTCATGCCTTCCCTTCCCGATCAGGGACGCGATCGCATCGCCGATCTCCCCCATCTGCATGGAGCGGCAGTACGCACGGACCGCCGGCTCGCCCACGTCGTCGGCGACCTGCCGGACGAACGAGTCGAGGTGGATCATGGTCACCCGCGGGTTCTTCGTCCGGATGTCCGCCAGGATCTCTGTCCAGTACTTCTGCACGACCTCGTCCGATGCCGTCGACTGGCCGAGCGCCTCGGTCAGTCGGCGGACGCGGAGATCGACGGGGAGCAGCAGCAGTTCGGAGTCGAAGTCATGCATCCCGGCCATGACCAGGGCGAGGCCCAGGCATCTCATGGCTGAGGCGGTTGTCTTCACCTCCATCCGCTGGTTCATCACCCGGGCGAGCCGCTGCCAGAGCTGCCCGTACTCCTCCGCGACCTGGCCTGGTGTGCTCTTCCAGAGATCGACGGCGAGCTGGCTGGAGAGGAACTGGCGGAGGCGGTGGACCTTCATCCCCGCGGAGCGCTCCTGCTCGTAGAACGGCTTCAGCACCGTTGCCAGGTCTGACGGGGAGGCCGGCACGGGAGCGGTCGAGAGCCGATCGCGGAGCGACGGCCAGTACGCCCGGTCTGACGTGTCCTTCGTGTGGACGTCGTTCAGGCCGGCCAGGACCAGCGTCGTCGCGAACGGGCCGAAGCCGAACGCGGGGAGGAACTCCTCCATCTCCCGCCACGCGGGCTCGGACGTCATCATGCAGGTCCAGCTCGCGACGGGGACCCAGGTGAGGAGCTTCACGAACTCGTCGCGCGTCTGCATCGGTGTTCGGGTCGTAATGAAATCGTCGATCAACAGCACACCCCCGGTGCAGGCGCCCGGTTCTGCCGGACCACGTGTCGCGGGTGAGCCAGGGCGTCATCGACGCGGAGCGGTCGCCGGGGGCGATCGTCGATTCGCTCGCCGAGGTACCCCTTGATGGACGACCTGACCCTGGCGGAAAACCGCACCCGGTCGCTGGGTACCAGGTCCCCGACCGCATCGCAGCCGGCCAGGTCGTTGATCCAGAGGTGCTGCGCGGCCAAGCGCCCGTCGGGCAACCGGAGATCCATCAGGAGGATCGTCAGGCCGGCGATGCCGTGGCTCCGCCACGATCCGTACTGGCCGAAGGTGGCGGTGAACGTGACCCTTCGCCCTTCGAGCGACTGGAGGTTGTGTCTCATCTCCTGTTCACGTAGAGTACAGTCTCGCGCCCGACCATAGTGATTAGTAGATATAACGACTCTAACAATTCTCCATGGAGGAGCTGCAGCAGACCGTCGACATCGTACCGCTCGGCCACGAGTACGACCGGGCGATCGCCCCCTTCCGGATCCGCAAGGTGGACCGGGTCCACCTGCTCATAGTCCAGGCGCACGACGGGCACGACCCGGCGATGTCCGAGAAGCAGCGCTATTTCAACCGGAAGGTCGAGGCGTTTCTCCGGGAGCGCGACATCGACGTGCATGTCGTCTCCGTGGACCTCTTCGACATCCGGGCCGTCATGAACGAGGTGGCGCAGCTGGTCAAAACAGAGCAGGAGGCGGGCAACTCCGTCTTTGTGAACATGTCGGCGTGCGGCCGCCTCACCTCGGTCGGGGCGACCCTTGCCGGCATGGCGCACAACGCGACGGTCTACTACGTGCACGCCGACGGGTACTCGGTGACGC
>CAYLUL010000212.1:0-2517 GCA_964386835.1 uncultured Methanospirillum sp. | reverse complement strand
GCGCCCCCTTCCGCCTGGATAAGATCACCAAGCCGCCGTCGGCCCAGTTCCACGAAGACCTCGCCCGGTTCCTGAACATGGACCAGGCCCGGGTGGTCCCCGGGGCGCGGCGAGGCTTCCAGGCCGTCGCCTCGGCGCTTGTCGGGAAGGGCGACACGGTTATCCTCTCTTCGATCGGCCACTACACCGAGTATATCGCGGTCGAGCAGGCGGGCGGCGTCGTGCGCGAGATCCCGGCAAACGACCAGGCGATCGTGACCGCCGATGCCGCTGCGGAACGGCTCGAGGCGTGCGTCCGCGAGACCGGACGTCCACCCGTCCTGGTGATGTGCGACCACTTCGACTACCAGAACGCGAACGAGCACGATGTCCGGGGGATCGCGAAGGTCGCCCATCAGTACGACGTGCCATTCCTCTACAACGGGGCCTACACGGTCGGCGTCATGCCGGTCGACGGGAAGGCGCTCGGTGCGGACTTCGTGGTCGGTTCGGGGCACAAGTCGATGGCGGCTCCCGCGCCCTCCGGGGTGCTCGCCACCACCGACGAGTACGCCGACCAGGTCTTCAGAACCACCCGGATGGAGGGCGATCTCACCGGGCGCCGGTTCGGTGTGAAAGAGATCCAGATGCTCGGCTGCACCCTGATGGGGGGCAACCTTGTCGCGATGATCGCCTCGTTCCCGGCGGTCCAGGAGCGGGTCACCCGGTGGGACGAGGAGGTGAAGAAGTCGAACTTCTTCGTCGACCGCCTCCTGGCGATCGCGGGATCGGCCTGCGTCTCGGAGTATCCCCGCAAGCACGCCCTCACCAAGGTCGATACCTCCGGCTCCTTCGACCAGGTGGCGAAGACCCACAAGCGCAAGGGCTACTTCCTCTCGGACGAGATGTCGAAGCGGGGGATCGTCGGGCAGTTCGCTGGGGCCACCCGCCACTGGAAGCTCTCGACCTACGGCCTCTCCTGGCGGCGGGTCGAGTACCTTGCCGATGCCCTTGATGAGATCGCGGAGAAGTACGACCTTGTGGTCAGGCGCTGAGATGGAGACGGTCTGGCTGGTCCGGTACGCCGAGATCTTTCTGAAATCCGACCCGGTCCGGCGGCACTGGGAGCAGGTTCTCGCCCAGTCGATCCGGGACCGCCTGCCCGGGGTTGCCGTCCGTGTGGAACGGGGCCGGCTCTGGCTGACCGGCCCGGTCGATCCCGAGCGGCTCAGCACGGTCTTCGGGATCGCCTCATTCTCCGAGGTGGTCCCCTGTCGGCTCGAGGACCTGGACCGGGCGGTTCTCGCGTATGTCGCTCACCACGAGATCGACCGGGCAGCGAGCTTCGCCGTGCGGGTGAAGCGTTCCGGGCGGCACGACTTCCGCTCCCCCGAGAAGGCGGCGGCGATCGGGGGTGTCATCCTCGAGGCCCACCCGGACCTCTCGGTCGACCTGGATTGCCCGGCGTTCGAGCTCCTGGTCGAGATCCGCGACGACCGGTGCTTTCTGTACCACGAAGTGACCCCTGGTCCAGGCGGGCTCCCCGTGGGGGTGGAGGGGACGCTTGTCGCCCTCCTCTCGGGTGGGATCGACTCCCCCGTGGCCGTGTACCAGATGATGAAGCGGGGGTGCCGGATCGTACCGCTCTACATCGGGCTCGAACCCTACCTGGACGACGACTCCCTCGCCCGCACCCGTGAGGTGCTCGAGGTCCTCAGGAGATATGACCCCACCCTCGAACTCCGGGTCCGGACCGACGACTACCTCGCCAGGGCGAAGGGGCTGATGCGCCAGAGCGATCAGCGGCTGACGTGCGTGGTCTGCAAGCGGCGGATGTATCGCCTCGCCGAGGAACTGGCCGACGAGGTCGGCGCGCTCGGGATCGTGACGGGGGAGTCGCTCGGGCAGGTTGCTTCGCAGACTCTCGACAACCTGATGGTGCTGGACGAGGCGGCGCATCTCCCGGTCTACCGGCCCCTGATCGGCCTCGACAAAGACGAGATCATCCAGATCGCCCGCCGGATTGGGACGTTCCGCCCATCGACCGCCCCCGGTGCCGGCTGCGGCGCGGTGCCGCGAATGGCGGCGACGAAGGCGGGGCTCGATGATGTCAGGGCACTCGAGGCGCGGGTCGACGCCCGGGTGGCGCGTGGCGAGTAGTCAGAGCCGTGCGGCCCCGTGGCCTGCCTTCTGCGGCGCTGTGTGAGTGATCACTCTCTTCTTTTCTTTCGTGTCGGCCGGATCAGGACCCCCTCCGCCACGTCACGGCGATATCGGCGACCGACCGATGGCATCGGCAAGGAAAGTGTATTGAAGGAAAGCGCAACGAAAAAGAAGAGGGGCGTGAGAACGGCCGATCGGCCGCGTTCAGCTGTCGGGCTCGCTCTCGAGCGCTGGCGGAAGATCTACCTCGAAGCGGCAGATCCCGTTGCCCATCGCATAGCAGGCGGTCTCGACAACCCGTGCCTCGTCTCCGCAGTGAACAGAGAAGATCGCCCCCAGGACGCCGCAGTCAAAGGCACAGGCCGGTCGGCCCAG
>CAYLUL010000211.1:0-2522 GCA_964386835.1 uncultured Methanospirillum sp. | reverse complement strand
AGCACATGCTCCTGCGGATGGAGGACTGGGTCGGCAAGATGGAGTGGGACTGGTGCATCTCGCGCCAGCGGATCTTCGCGACCCCGATCCCGGTCTGGTTCTGCACGGACTGCGGTGAAATGATCCTGCCGAGCGTGACCGATCTGCCGATCGACCCCACGGTTGACCGGCCGGTGACCCCCTGTCCGGCCTGCGGCTCCACCCGGTTCGAGGGTGAGACCGATGTCCTCGACACCTGGATGGACTCGTCGATCTCGGTTTTGAACGTGACCGGCTGGGACGGTGTCACCCCGCGGCCGCCCCTCTTCCCGGCGCAGATCCGGCCACAGGGCCACGACATTATCCGGACCTGGGCCTTCTACACGATCCTTCGCTCGCTCGCCCTGACCGGGGAGAAACCCTGGGATCAGATCCTGGTCAACGGCATGGTCCTCGGCGAGGACGGGTTCAAGATGTCCAAGTCCCGCGGCAACATCATCGCCCCTGAAGAGATCCTCGGGCAGTACGGGGCTGATGCCCTTCGCCAGTGGGCCGCTGCCGGCGCGGCGATCGGGTCGGACATCCAGTTCAACTGGAACGATGTGATCGCCGCCTCGCGGTTCCAGACCAAACTCTGGAACATCGCTCGCTTCTCCCTGCTGCAGATCCGGAAAGGCGGTGTCGAGGAGTCGGTCGAGCCGAGCCATCTCGCGGACCGGTGGCTACTCGCCCGTCTCTCGGCCTGTGTCGACGAGGTGACGGAGGCGATGGAGGGCTACCAGTTCGACCGCGGCCTCAAGGCGATCCGGGAGTTTGCGTGGGAGGTGCTCGCCGACGAGTACATCGAGCTGGTCAAGGGTCGGCTCTATGGGGAGGGCGAGGGGCGATCGAGTGCCGTCCGCACGCTCGAGACCACCCTCGATCTCCTCTGCCGGCTCCTCGCCCCGTTCATCCCATCGTTTGCCGAGGAGGTCTTTTCGCAGCTCGGCCGCGGCTCGGTCCATGCCCAGTCCTGGCCTGACTTCACCTACGAGGACACCCAGGCCCTCGATGATGGCGAGGTCGTCGCCCAGATCGTCGCCGAGCTCCGCCGGTTCAAGCACGAGCAGGGCATGGCCCTGAACGCACCGCTGGGCGAGGTGACGGTGATGGCCCCGCGGTTGATCGAGGACGGAGGGGATGCGGGGCGCGCCCTGAACGCCATCGTGCACTGGCAGGTCGGGACCGGGGGCCTTTCCCGAGAGATCGTGGACGTGAAGTTCGACAAGGCGGTGGTTGGGAAGACCCTCCGCAAGGACGCGGCAACCTTCATGGATGCCGTGCAGGCGCTTCCAAAGGAGGCGCTCGCCTCCCCGGTCGCCTCGGTGATGGTGAACGGGGTCGCGGTACCGGTCCCCGAGGGGGCGTTCTCCCCGGTCTATGCCACGCTCGTCGGGGGAGAACAGGTGGACGTTGTCACGATCGGCGACGTGCTCGTGACCGTTCGACGGTCTCCCTGATCCCGTTCTCGACGAACCGGGCGACCTCTCTCTTCTCTTTTGTCGCATCCACCAGGACGAAGCGCCCGGGCTCCGCTTCGGCGAGTGCCATGTAGGCCTCCTGGACTCGATGGAGCACCTCCTCCTGCTCGAAGTGCTCGCGGCGACGGTTCTTTCCTCCAAGCCGCCGCACTGCCTGCTCGATGGGGAGGACGAGAAGATAGGTCCGGTCTGGGGGCACGGTCCAGCCGGCGTGCACGGCGCGGAGCCACCCCATTGGGTTGGGGAGGAGACCATCGAGGACCACCGACTGGTAGGCGTACCGCGAGTCGGAGTACCGGTCCGAGATGACGGGCCGGCCCTCGGCGAGCGCGGGGCGGACAACGGACGCAAGGTGGGCGGCATGGTCCGCGGTAAAGAGGAGCGCCTCGGCGACCGGGTCGATCTCCTCGGCGATCCCCCGCCGGACCGCGCGGCCGATCCAGGCGGATGTGGGTTCGCGTGTGAAGACCGGCTCGAGATCGGCGAGCCGGTGCTGGAGGTGGGTGATCAGCGTCGTCTTGCCGGTCCCGTCGATCCCCTCGAGGGTGATCAGCACCATCGGCCGCTCCTGACTGCGTCGAGGGGGATGGTCCCACGGTGCACCGCGGTGGCGACGATCGCCCCGTCGAAGCCCGTGTCCCGAAGCAGGTCGAGATCGCTGGTGGTCCGGACGCCCCCCCCGTAGAAGAGGGGTCTCTCCGAGGCGGCTCGAAGGCGCGCGAGGAGGTCCGCGTCAAGGCCGCGTTCAGTCCCGACCGCACTGATGTCGAGGAGAAGGTGACCGGCAAAGGCGAGGTCCCGGACCCGGTAGAGAGAATTGAGTGGATCTTCGTCCCAGGGTGTGACGAGCCCCTCTCGGCAGTCGAGCGAGAGGAGGGCGCACGGGCAATCACCGAGATCACTACCCGCGGTCTCGGTCCCGAGGACGGGCACGAATCCATCCACGCTCCGGCACTCCTCCGCCGAGCGGAAGCCCGCATCCACGTAGCAGGTCTCGACGTGCCGGGCGAGGTCCGTAATCTC
>CAYLUL010000210.1:0-2527 GCA_964386835.1 uncultured Methanospirillum sp. | reverse complement strand
TCCCATCCCTGGGGAAACATCACGTTGAAGCCCTGCATCCGCTTGAACCGGGCGAAGAAGTCGATGTAGCACCAGTTCAGCGCATTGCCGATATGGAAGTTGCCGGTCGGGTACGGAGGCGGCGTGTCGATGATGAAGCGGGGCCGGTCCGAGTCCCGGGAGAAGTAGTGGTCCTCATCGCGCCAGTGCGCCTGCCACCGCTCCTCGACGGCGCACGCGTCGTAGGCCTTGGGCAGTTCGGGGTGGATCGACATCAAAAGAGATCTTGCCGCTCTATCGACATTACAGTATCGAACCCGGGAACCGAAGTTTCTTCATAATCCGGCGCGAATCATTGGAGAATGATGAGGCAGACGGGCACGCTGCTCGGCACCCTGATCGGCCTGGCCGCGATCGCGGCAGCCCCGTTCGTCACCCCGGGCTGGGTGCTCGCCGGCATGGTGCTCCTCGCCTGCCTCGTGGTGCTTGCCGTCTACCGCGAGCCCTACCCGACCGCGCCGATCATGGTGCTCGCCATCCTCTTCGGCCTGCAGGTGATCCCCCTCCTCGTCTTCGCGCTCACCCTCGCGATCATGCTCTCCGGAGAGCTCGCCGCCCGGTACGCCGACGGAACGCTCTTCTCCCGCCGGGGGCGCCGGATCGAGGAGAAGCGGCGGCTCTCGGCGGGCGAAGTGCCGCCGGCATACCTCTGGTTCATCGGTGTCTCGCTGATCGTCGCCCTCGTCATCTCGAGGGCTCTGGGACATCCCGACCCGCTCCTCGTCCTGATGGGAATCACTGTCGCCCTGCTCCTGAAGGCGATCCTGGAAGACCGGGAGGATGCTTTCCTGGTCGAGGTGCTCGGCGTCGCGATGACGATCCACCTCTTTAACGACCTCGAGTTCACGGTCGACACCACGAACCTGATCGCCGCCGCGATCCTCGCCTTCTCGTTCGGGTACTTCGCCTACCGTGCCCGGGCGATGGACCTCTCGGGCCTCTTCTCCGGTGCCCTCGTCGGCATCCTCCTGATCGTCTTCGCCGACGTGCGCTGGTTCCTGGTCCTTCTGATCTTCTTCGCGCTCGGTTCAGGCACGACCCGGTACCGGTTCGACTACAAGCGGCGTATCGGTGTCGAGGAGGGGAAAAGCGGAGTCCGCGGATACCGGAACGTCTTCGCGAACGGGATCGTCGCAGCGGCGGCGGCCGTGCTGTACGGTGTGACCCAGCACCCGGCCTGCATCGCGCTCTTCCTCGGTTCGGTGGCGACCGCCGCGGCCGACACGGTTGCCTCGGAGATCGGGGTGACCGGGACGACCCCCTACCTGATCACGACCTTCGAACGGGTCCGGCCCGGAACCAACGGCGGGGTCACCCTCGTCGGCGAGATTGTCGCGTGCATCGCCGCCCTCATGATCGGACTCGTCGCCCTCGCCGCGGGCATCGCCGATCCGTCAATGGTGCTGGTGACGGTCGCCGCGGGGTTCGTGGGGACGAACATCGATTCGCTCGTCGGCGCCCTCTTCGAGAACCGCGGGCTGATCGGCAACTCGGGGACGAACCTGGTCGCAACGCTCTCGGGCGGCATCTTCGCCGCACTCTTCTTTCTCCACTGAACCGGCCCCTGCACCACCGACCAAAAGGCTCAATACAGAAGTTCAAATAGGCGCAGGGTCGATTCACTCATCGGAACCTGGCATCCCCGGTCTCCATCGAGCCCGGGGTTCCCGGGGGAGATCGAGATGACGGAGAAAAAGAAGCTGACCACCGCCGCGGGGGCACCGGTTCCCGAGAACCAGAACGCCCTGACGGCTGGACCGAGGGGCCCGATGCTCCTCCAGGACGCGTGGTACCTCGAGAAGCTCGCCCACTTCGACCGTGAGGTAATCCCAGAGCGACGCATGCATGCGAAGGGCTCGGGTGCCTTCGGCACGTTCACGGTGACGCACGATATCACCCGGTTCACCCGGGCGAAGCTCTTCTCCGAGATCGGCAAGAAGACCGACGTCTTCGCCCGGTTCTCGACCGTGGCCGGGGAACGCGGCGCGGCGGACGCCGAGAGGGACATCCGTGGATTCGCGCTCAAGTTCTACACCGAGGAGGGGAACTGGGACCTCGTGGGCAACAACACACCGGTCTTCTTCTTCCGCGACCCACACAAGTTCCCCGACCTGAACCGGGCGGTCAAGCGCGATCCCCGGACCAACCTGCGGAGCGCCACCAACAACTGGGACTTCTGGACCTCGCTCCCCGAGGCGCTCCACCAGGTGACGATCACCATGAGCGACCGCGGGATCCCCCGGTCGTACCGCCACATGCACGGGTTCGGGAGCCACACGTTCAGCCTGATCAACGCGGCACGGGAGCGGTGCTGGGTGAAGTTCCACTTCGTCACCCAGCAGGGTATCGAGAACCTGACCGACGCGGAGGCGGAGGCGATCGTCGCGAAGGACCGCGAGAGCCACCAGCGGGACCTCCTCGAGGCGATCGATCGGGGCGAGTTCCCCCGCTGGAAGCTCTTCATCCAGGTGATGACCGAGGAGCAGGC
>CAYLUL010000209.1:0-2640 GCA_964386835.1 uncultured Methanospirillum sp. | reverse complement strand
AGTAGATCTCGCCGTCGTCGTTCAGGTAGACCTGGATCTCGTCCTTGACGAACCGGGCCTGGAGGTGCTCGGGGAGGCTCTCGCGGAGGCGGTTGATCAGGCCGATCGTGTCGTAGCGCACCTTCACGCCCCGTGAACTCGCCTCTCGGAAGATCAGGTCGGGGACGGTGAGGAGGTCCGCTCCGGACGGTATTTCGCAGAGGAACCGGGCGTCGAGGGTGTACATGAACTGGAGCGTCTCGCGTGCCCGTCGTACGTTCTCGACGGCCGACTTCTCGATGGTGCAGACGTTCGCCTTCGACGTCCCGATGATATCGGCGATCTGCTGCTGGGTCAGACCCTGCCGACGGTGACGCAGCACCTCCTTCTGCCGAGCGGTCAGGAGACCATCTTTCATACAGATGTATGGTGCAGTCAGTAAACTTAAACAATTCTCTTTAACCACTCGAAGAATTGAGAGAGAAGGCTTGACCCCTCCCCGATGGATCGTGAAAAGTCCATCCTCCGGGAAAAATGAAAACGCAACCTTTTTATGAGTTTTAATGAAAACTACCATGCTATCAACTGAGGTGAATTGAATGGTTGTTAAAGTTGGAATTGCAAAACTCGGAAATATCGCATCCGGTGTCATGGCCGAGCTTCTGCTCGACGAGCGTGCAGACCGCGAGGACATGCAGACCTTCATGGCCACGTCCGGCACGAAGCTCGAGGTCGCAGACGTCGACCGTGTCGTCTCCACCCTGAAGGCCTGGGGCCCTGACTTCTGTATCGTTGTCTCCCCGAACGGTGTCCTTCCCGGACCCACGGGAGCCCGCGACGCGCTCGCAGCCGCCGGGATCCCGGTCGTCGTGATCACCGACGACGTGACCACGAAGAAGGAGTGGGCAGACCTCAAGGAGTCGAAGTTCGGCTACATCATCATGAAGGCCGACTCGATGATCGGCGCTCGCCGCGAGTTCCTCGACCCCATCGAGATGGCCGACTACAACGGGAACCTGGTCAAGGTCCTCGCCATCACCGGTGCATACCGAAAGATGCAGCTGGAGCTCGACAAGGTGATCGACCAGGTCAAGGCCGGCCAGAAGGGCGAGCAGCTCGTGCTCCCGAAGGTCGTCATGACCGCGGACAAGGCAGTCGACGGCGAGTTCACGAACGCCTACGCGCTCGCGAAGGCCCGTGCCGCCTACGAGGTCGCCTCGGCGGTCGCGATGGTGAACGTCAAGGGCTGCTTCATGACCAAGGAGTGGGAGAAGTACATCCCGATCGTCGCCTCCGCTCACGAGATGATGCGCGTGGCTGCCGTTCTCTGTGACGAGGCCCGCGAGATCGAGAAGGCCGGAGACGGCATCGTCCGCAAGCCCCACAAGAAGGACGGCGTCATCGTCTCCAAGACGAAGCTCATCTCGAAGCCCGAGTAAACCCAAACACCCCTTTTTTTAGAGCATGCCCCGACTATAGCGGCCGATCTCCTCGGGGAGCGTCATCACGATCGGTTGCAGGTGAAGCCGCTCCATGAACGCGGAGTCCGAGATCGAGTCCGTGTTCGGGTTGATCCGGGAGATGACCGAGCAGAAGGCCGAGAACCCGCGGTCACGTCCGGGCCGCCCGAAGAAGCAGGCGATGTTGAACGCGTGTGACCCGAGGTCCTGGTAGAGGTCGAACACCCGGCAGAGCCCGGTTGCCAGGCACTCGAGATAGGGCACCGCCTCTTCGAGGCTGCCGGCGGGGAGAAGCGCCCGCACCTCCCGCTCGCCGATCGGCACGGCCGACGCAATAAACACAACTTCGTCACCGAAGAGGAACCGGTCGGTGGACTGCTCGTGCTCGACGAGCGCCTCCCGGTACGGTCGTCCGGCCCGCGAGAGGAACCGGGCCGATCCGGCCAGGTGACGGGCGTGAACGAACGAGGGGCGGCCCATCACGACCCCCTGGAGATGCGGGTGGTCGAGAGACGCCCCCGCCGAGTGGAGGTAGTTCCAGTTCACTGAAGCGTACCCCGGTGCGCCGGCGATCGACGCGACAGCGCCCTCGAGGGCATCAGAGAGCTGGCGTGGGCGGAATTGTTCACAGGCATGGGCCCGGGTGATCACCGTGACCGTATGGCAGGGCGCAAAGGGGTAGAGATTGGGGAAGGTGATCGACTCGCCCCGCCGGATCCGCGAGCCGTCCGGAAAGGTCGGGGTCACGCGGTCCACCTGGCCGGGACAGAAGGGGCATTCGCCGGGAACAGGGGCGGGCGCTGGCGCCGGTACGTGGTTGAGGCCGCGGGAGAGTCGTGTCGGGCTGATCGTACACGCAAGACCGGTCAGACGCTCACGCCGGTACTCGATCGGCCAGGCCCCGGACCGGCTCCGCTCGATCACGAACATGGATGGTCGAGCATTCGGGTCGGAACGATATAAACGCTTGGAAAAAAGGGTTTAGGGGTATCCAGGGCTCAGACGATGTACTTGCCGAGCAGGCGGATCGAGTTGGTCATGTCCGGCCCGAGCGGGGAGCCGAAGATGATCTGGGTGACACCGGACGCCTCGAGGGCTGCGCACTTCTCCTTGACCATCTCAGGGGTCCCGGCGATCGTGAACGCATCGATCTCCTTGTCGCCGACGAGCTCGCCGACCGACTTGAAGTCGAACTTGCCGA
>CAYLUL010000208.1:0-2647 GCA_964386835.1 uncultured Methanospirillum sp. | reverse complement strand
CGGTGCCCGGGTTCCGGCCGATCGTCTCGACCGAGGTCGTGATCGTTCGGATCCGCCGGAGATACAGGCGGTCCGTTGCCAGGAGTGCGATGAGACCGAAGAGCAGGACCATCAGCACGATCGCCCCGAAGAAGACCACCTTCGCCCGTTCGGCGCCAGCGTTGACCGTGCGTGGGAGCTCAAGACGAAGCCACACGTCATGGCCGCCGAGGTCGGTGATACGGGAGTAGCCATTGATGACGGAGGCGTTCTCAGGCAGGAGCAGGGCATCACCATCCTTCAGGACCACCGAACCCTCACCATCAGGGAGCGGGGGGAGCACCAGGGAGACCGGTACCCCGACGAGCGTACTGACGGCGCCCATCCGCTCCTCGTCGAGGACTCGGGCCATGATAAGCGTGCCCGCCGGGGGGCCCTCAAACGTGCTGGTCAGGATTGGGGCCGCGACGACCATCACCAGCTGGTCCTCGACATGGACCAGCCCCTCGATCGGTTTGTCAGCGCCGAGCGCCCGTGCGGGAAGCCCGACAGTTGTGAGCGTCGCAAGGAGGTGAGGGGGTGTTGTTTCGAATTCCAGCGATGAACGGTTCAGGGTATAGCTGGACTGCAGAGAGCCATCGGGGGCGAAAATGACGAAAGAATCGATGTCAAGGTTCTCGAAGGTCTCCGGCATCAGGTTTCGCTCGACGAACTCGGGAAATTCCCCCCGGGAGAAGCGGTACGTATCATCCCAGTACGCCCAGTCCCGGGCATCAGCTTCAAGGCCATCCCGCTCGACATCCATGGCGGCCTCACCTCGATAGAGCTCCCGCAGCACATCGTGCTCCTCGAGGATCCGGTACTCCCCGTCAAGCAGCACGAACGAAGTGAGCCCCAGCACCCCGATCAGGAGTAAGAGGAGAGCGGCGATCATCACCGCAACCTGGTGGACGAGTTTCATCAGA
The DNA here is from genome assembly GCA_964386835.1 of uncultured Methanospirillum sp. Taxonomy (GTDB): domain Archaea; phylum Halobacteriota; class Methanomicrobia; order Methanomicrobiales; family Methanospirillaceae; genus UBA288. The sequence continues at coordinate 1,703 of CAYLUL010000208.1, read as the reverse complement.
CAGCCTGTCCAGTAGGAGCTATCAGACCCCCACAGTACTCCAATCTCTCTGCGTCATTCCAGATGAATCCATTGCCTCTGCCAAGGATCGACGGGTCTTCGCGGCCCTGTTCCGCTACTTTTATTAAGAAATCAGGGTAACGTTAGAAGACACCTGAGCCGCCATAACTCAGTTGGTAGAGTGGCTGGCTGTTAACCAGCATGCCACAGGTTCGAGTCCTGTTGGCGGCGTCTGAACTCATTCTTTATTGGTCATTCTTCGCCCACCGCAGCACCCTTCCCTTCTCCCGTGGCCCCGGTGCTGTCGTCGTCACCGTTCCGTCGTCGGTTGGCACGACGATTATATACCTGCAATGCGGATCTTTTCCGCTGTTCGGGCCCGTAGCTTAGTCTGGTCAGAGCGCCCGGCTCATAACCGGGCGGTCATGCGTTCGAATCGCATCGGGCCCATCCAGGTTCAATTGAAAAGGACTATCTCCGCACCGGGTGCATCCCTCGTCCATGCAATGCCCGGTCTGCGGCCAGGAGCTCCCCCAGGCCGGGACCGTTCTGGACGCCCTCGTGGATCGGTTCGCCCCCTGCCGCATCTGTCGCCCCTCTCTTCTCGACCCCCGTCGGCCACCGGACCATGTCCCCGAACCCTGTACCTGCGGACGACGCCCTCTTGACGGGGTGATGGCCGCGATCCATCAGATCCTGGCGGACGAGGGGGAGATTCGACCTGATGCCCCTCTTGCCGCCGTTGGCACCCCACTCCTGTCGCCCCTCGCCCCCCTGCGCCGTCCCCCCCACCTCCCAGAGAGATCGCTCGTCCTCCAGACCCCCCATGCAACCAGGAGTTCGGCACAGCGCCTCATGGACGAGGTCCTGGAGCTCAAGGGAGTGGTCGCGGACCGGCGCCTTGTGCCGGGGGAGGACGGCCGGACCCACGATCTCCTCGCAGGCTGTGACGTTTATCCCACGATCCGCATCACGCCGGCGGGTCCGCTCGTTCTCTACCGGCAGGCCTCGAGTTGCCACATCGAAGCGCCCGGCCCGGTCGACCCGAAGGTGGCTGCGACCGATCGTGCGCTCGGACGGATTCTGCCCGACGTTTTCGTCGATGCATGCGCCGGAGTGGGCACCCTTGGCCTGGTCGCCGGCCTCCGCCTCGTCCCGACGGTGGTGCTCAACGACCGCTGGGGCCCTGCTGCGTGGTTCGCCGGGCTGAACCTCGAGGTGAACCGCGCATCCCTCATGATCGAAAAGGTTGCGCACCTCCGGTCGTTCGCCGATCTCCAGGCCCGGCCCATCCGCGACGAGCCGGAGGTCGTCGCCGCGGCACATGGCGAGCAGGAGATTCTCGTCAGCCACGGGACGCTCTGGGCTATTCCGCCGCTCCTCCCGCCGGGTCTCCGGCTCGCCGCCCTCGACCCATTCAACAAGGAGCCGGCACGACTCGCGCGGATCATGGCGAAATGGCAAAACTGCGCAGGTGGAGAGGTTTTTATCCCATGAGAAGGGAAGAATGTTGGGAACTAGCCCGGGTGGTCCGGCGTCACCTGTGATCCGAAACCGTCGGCATGCGGAGGGCGAAGTTCGAGGAAGGCGCACACGGCCTAATCATTCCCATCGGACCCTGACGTTGAAGCCTTGTCCTGCGAGGTCGGCGGCCAGGGACCAAGGCTCCGGAGGGAGCGGCGGCCTGTCGCTGCGGGCACCGGT
>CAYLUL010000207.1:0-2770 GCA_964386835.1 uncultured Methanospirillum sp. | reverse complement strand
GACCAGGTCCGCATGGTTGAAGAGCAGGACGACGTCGGCAAAGTCGGACCGACCGTTCCCATTCACGTCCTCGTAGAGGTCGTCCCCGTCGTGGTCTCCCGGGGAGGCATGACCGGGGAACGGACCGGGGCCGACACCCCGAGCCTCGCCCGAGTTGGGATCGAGCATCAGGGACGAGACATCCACCGCTTCGAAGGCTGTTCCCGGCACCTGGCGGAGTTCCCGGAGGTCATCGTCGTTCCAGCGGGGATCCGGGGCGCCCGAGAGGAACCAGGACGATCCGTTGTCGGCGAGGATCATCCCGTAGGTCTTCAGCGCCTGGAGGATCACCCGGGCAGAGGGTGAAAAACGTGAAAGGTCGTAATCGGCCCTGAGGCGAAACCGCTGCCCCATCGGCGGAAACCGGCTATCGGTGAGATGCGAGGCGTAATGACGGGCCGGCCAGACCCAGGCGCGCCTCGTCTCGGGTGCGGTGAAACGGATCGCATGGGTGATCGTGCCCGAGGCGACCTCGTCGTAGCGGACCAGGCCGGGCAGGATCGGGAGGCCGGCGGCGTCCGCAGAGGTCCAGGAGGCAGGACGGAGTGCGTTTGACCGGAGATCGAAGACCGCCCCCGACCCTGCGTGCCAGCTGCCATCGGTCTGCTCCTCGGCGTCAAACACCTCGTAGAGGAGACGGTTGTCGCGGTCGACCACGATGATGTGGTGGTCGCTCCCCCATTCGCGCGGGGCACCATCTGGAATCGGGTACGGGCCTGGATCGCTCTCATCCGCGTACTCGAACACAATCGGGACTTTCGGCTGCGCTCCTGAAACAGTTACGAAGGGGATGCCGATCGGGCCGCCGTCCCAGGTGCCGGAGCCAAAGTCCGCCCTCAGGGCTCGATCCGCCCCGATCGTCGCCACAAAAGTGGAGGAGTCCACGGCGACGGGGAGACCGGCGACCGGCGTGTTCCAGATGCTGGAGTCGGGAAAGAGAGAGACTCCATCGACCTGCGGCGCCCCTGCCAGGACAGGGGTTGTGGCGGAACCGAGAAGGAGGACGAGGATCACCCATCGTGCCGTGGCCCACAGACGTTCGTCGGACACCCACCGTTCGCCCGGTATCCCGCCCAGTATCGCCACGAAGATCTCGTACGCCGGGAATATATATGGAAGTATTAGTCGTGTCAATGAACCGTGATGCCACCCCTTCGAAGGAGATAGTAGCCTGCAGAGAGTGAGAGTACGACGATACCGAGACCGATCACTTCGAAGTCCCCGGGAGTATCGAGTTCCACCAGGATCACCTTTCGTGCGATCGCCGTGATCGCGATCGCGATGATCAGCTCGTAGTGGATCACGTTCTCCTTCAGGTAGGCCTTGATCGATTCAAGGAACTCGATCCCGATCAGGACGAGCAGAAACATCCCGAAGAGGTCGATGATTTCGTGGTTCTCCAGCAGGTAGACCGGCGGCGAGATGAGCCGCTCGACCGTGACGACGACCAGGGAGACCAGCGAGAATCCGATCACCACCAGGAGAAGAAGAAGGAGGATGGTGTAGACAGCCCGTTCAAACCGGTTCACGATGCTGATCATCGGGTCCGAGCCATCTGGGGGAGGATCCATAATGAGAATGGGATCCAGAACGTATAAACCGGCGGGAACCGAGTTCCTCCTGATGAGTGGCATCCAGGCCCAAGCACCGACTCCAATCGACCACGGCGCCTATTCGATCCGGTTCAGTCAGCGGCGCAGGGACCCGGCGGTGATCGTGCACCATAACCTCCGGGTGGAGGTGGTTGTGCCGCCCGGCACACCGGCAGAGGTGATCGAAGACCTCTACCGTCGATCAACCCCCTGGATTGCACGGACACTGGCACGGTTCCGCGAGCGGCAGAACGCGGTCCCCGAACGGTCCTACACTTCCGGAGAGCGGTTTCTTCTCGGAGGTGAGGAGCACCGGCTTGTGATCGAACCGGGGGAATCAACGACGGTCTCTGCGGAGAGGGGTGTTCTGCGCGTGATCATTCACGGCGATTCACCCCGCGAAGAGGTGCGGGCGCTCGTGATCGGGTTCTATGAAGAGCGGGCGATCGAGACGATCGGAGCCCTCCTCGCGATCCACGCCCCCCGGTTCGGCCGACCAGTCCCCCCCTTCCGGGTCAGGCTGCTGAGGCGGCGCTGGGGGAGTTGCAGCGAGGCGGGACGGCTCAACTTCAACCTCCGCCTGGCAATGGCCCCGCCGGCCCAGATCGAGTACGTGGTGGTGCATGAGCTCTGTCACCTGCTGCACCCCAACCATTCCCCGGCGTTCTGGGGCGCTATCGAGGAGCATCTTCCCGACTACCAGGTCCACCGCCAGGCCCTCAGGGAGGCGGGGTCGACGTACGTCCTCTGAGAGGACGGCGGAGGTGGCGCGGTCCCTGCCCGGAGAGGGCGGAGGGCGATCGACACCAGCCTCCGGACCACCCGATCAGCATCTGATCTTTTTATAATCCTTTATCGTCAAACAGGTACGCGAGATTCATGGGGCGAACACGCTCTCCCTCGCGGCCGATTTCACGTTCAGAAACGGCCTACCGGAGCATAATCACAATCTGCTGGGTCCTGCTGGCGTTTCTCGTTGCCGGCACCGGCACCGTCACCGGGTTTCTCCCGTTCGGCATCGACGGAGCCACCGAGCAGCCCACGGTACCGCCTCCGATCCCCACGGATACGGTAACAACGATCCCGACCACGCCCCCTGAAACGCCCACACCGACGACCCTTCCACCGACGACAACGAC
>CAYLUL010000206.1:0-2781 GCA_964386835.1 uncultured Methanospirillum sp. | reverse complement strand
GCTCCCGATGCGTCGGCGATGATCCCGGTCTGGGCGATCGACGGGCTGTTCGGCGTCGAGAGACCCACGACCTTCCCCTCGATCGTGACCCATTCCTCGGGCACGAGCTCGGCGATCGCATGACGGTCGGACTCGATGGCGCCGGCAAGCCCCTGCACCTGGTACTCGCGTCCGAGTTCTCCGATCACGGTCCGCTCGGCCTCGGCCGGCGGTACCCCGAACTCCTCGACGAGCAGGCGGAGCTTCGCCTCGATCTCGTTTTGTTCGACGTTCTTTCCCTTGGATAGGATCTTTTGGGAGATTCTTGCTGCTATTATGGAAAGGTCCATACCTACATCTCCGGGGGTATCTTCGGCCTGATGGGGTATATACTTCGATGGTTGCGGTGTGAAAGTGTCCGATCGCTACTATCTTAATCAGGGGGAGGTGAATCTTAGGATATGGCTCTCACAGGTGACAGCACGATCTATGAACTCCTGCAGGAGAAACCCGAGTCCGTCGAAGTCCTCTTCAAATACGGGATGGGCTGCGTCGGGTGCGCAATCGCGAAGGGCGAGACGATCCGTGAGGCCGCGATGGCGCACGGCGTCCCCGTCGACGAGATGCTCTCTGCCCTTGGCATCGAGGCCTGAACCCCCCGCCTACCGGCGGGACGCCACTCTTTTCAATTCGGCCAGTGAGGCCATCGGATTCCGGTCGAGGTGATCCGCCGCCCCCGGTTCGTGCAGAAGCGTACATCGGCTACAGTTCCAGATAGCCCCGGCGGTCGATGAGAGGACCTCGTCCCCGAGCGAGGGATCGTGGCACGGGTAGAATGGACAGTAGCAATATTCACACCGCTGCCCTTCCAGATGGTGACAGGGATAGTACGGGCAGGCCTCAGGTGACCATTCGACCCAATGTCCGCCGCCGAACCGGCTGTAGATGAAGAAGGCGGCCCCCTCTCTCGCCGGCGTGTCGCGGTATGCGAGCGCCTGGGTGACCGCCGCCGCCGCTGCTTCGCACAGGGCTTCCACTCGGATCCCCGACCCTCCACCATCCGAGGCGAGGACGAGTGCCGTCGGTGCCACGGGGCAGGCCGCCCGGACTCCTTCGAGAAGAGGGTCGACATCCTCGGGAGGGATCGAATAGGGGGTCCAGGCGACCAGGTTCACCTGGTCGCCATCGGCGAGCGCAACGGCGATCGCCCCGTCGTACTGCGTGACACCCGCCCGCCCGGGGTCAACAGAGATGGGAAAACCGGCCGCCGCACCGGGATCGAGGCCGGCACGGCGTGCGGCGAGCTCGACGGCAGACATCGCGGGGCAGGTCGGGGACACCGGGGCGAAGAGAAACGAACGGACCGCCTTCCCCCCGGGCGGGAGGCCCGTGCCGGCCGCGAAGGCGAGTCCGCGAAGGAGGAGCGCGCCCTCCTTCGAATAATACCTCATGAGACTGTGTAGCGGATCCGGTCCTTCAGTTCCTGCTGCTTGCCCGCGTTCCAGCCCGAGACATCCTGGAGATATCCGGTCACGCGCGAGATCTGGACGACGTCGTGCGAGCCGCACTCCGGGCAGACTGCCGCCCCACAGAGTGGACAGTACTCGATCCCGGTCACGATCTCGTGGGAGCAGTGACAGTGGTCGATCGGACACATCAACTGGGGGTGCGCTTCGCCGCAGTTCGGACAGGGTGAAGCGTCCACTATCAGGTGGCAGGTGTGGCACTTGTATTTCCGTTCGTCGACCGGGATATCATCGAGACCGCGATATTTCTGGGCGAGAGCCTGCTGCTCCGGGGTCCACTCCATACTTAGAGAATAGGGAATGTCGGATGTAAAGGTGTCGACACGGGCAATGCACCCGCGCCGAGTCGTTGAGGCCTCAGGGACTCATAGGGCTCATCGCCGGTCAGGATGAGTGCTCATCATCGGCCTGAGAGCGTCGCGAGCGTGGCGGCAAGGTCCGCCGCGACCGTCGCCGGGTCCCGGGCATCGTAGATCGTTCGGCCCACGATCACCCCATCGACCAGTGGCGCGACCCGAGCGAGGTCGCCACCCTGGGCCCCTATCCCCGGGGAGAGGATCCGGCGCGTGCGGACGATCGGCCGAAGCGCCCGGATTCGCTCAGGCCGGGTTCCCGGCGCGATGATGCCGTCAGCCCGGCAGTCCATGGCCAGTTCGGCCAGGCGCTCAGCGATCCCGGGCGAGAAGAACCGAGTCGCGCCCGGGTGGCTCATCTCAGCCACGACATAACACTCACCTCCGTAGGCGCGGGCGCCGTCGACACAGGCTTCGATCGCGTCGCGGCCGACGAACCCCTGGCAAATGATCGCGTCGAACCCGTGCGTGAAGACCTGCTCGGCGATCAGCCGGTTGGTGTTCGGAATGTCCGCCACCTTGAAGTCGGCGATCAGGGGCAGGCCAAAGGTCGCGAGGTCCCGGGCGATCCCGAGCCCGGCTGCCAGCACGAGGGGGTAGCCGAGCTTGATCCGGTCGAGGTACGGAGCGCAGGTCTCGGCGATCTCGAGCGCGCTCAACGGGTCGATCACGTCGAGCGCAAGGATCAGCTCGGTCATGGGCTGGCCTCCAGTCGTTCGAGGATGGCAGCGGCCATGATCGGGAAGCTGATGGTCGCGTCGGCATAAACGGTGACGGCCTCCGCCTCCTCGGTCAGCTTCCCCCAGGAGCGGGCCTCGTCGAGTGTTGCCCCCGAGAGCCCCCCAAGATCGGGCCGGTCACCGGTCAGCTGCACGGCGTACGAGAAGCCGTTCTCGGTCATCAGCATCGACTGGAGGATGTAG
>CAYLUL010000205.1:0-2899 GCA_964386835.1 uncultured Methanospirillum sp. | reverse complement strand
ACCTCGATCGATGGCTCGAATTCTACAATACCAAACGTCCCCATCTCGGGTATCGAAATTGCGGCCGCCGACCAATCGAGACCATTCAGCAATTCGTCCAAAAATACGAGGCATGATCGTTAAGTGTACACATAAAGATAGAGCGCACAGAACATCGCGATCTCGGGGACCTCGAGGAGCGACGCCATCCGCTCCGCTGGCGCCACCAACACCTTCATCCGCCCCAATTCGAACGTAATCCCGGGCCGGCACCAGAGCCGCATCAACCCACCTCGCGAGCCAGCTCGACCAGCGTCGAGACGATCGCGGCCTCGAGCGGATCGTCGAAGGCGTAGAACCCCTCGCTCCCGTGGGCCATCACCATGCCGGCGAGCCGATCGAGCGCGGCCCGGTCCCGGTCACGGAGCCCTCGTCCGAGCCGGCGCCACCGTTCGGCCGTGAACCGGACGACCATGCGCGGGCTCAGGAAGACGCGCCCCATCCCGCCTCCGCGAGGGTCCGTTGCGCCGGCCGGCTCCTCTGCCGGGCCACCGCTGCCGGCGGCCGCTCGTCGTACCGCCAGACGACCTGGTCCGTGGTTCGGAGCAGCGCCCGAAGTCCGCGGTCGGCTCGCGGCGCGTAGAGCAGCACGGTCGACGACCGGGCCAGCTCCCGGAGCTGCCGGCCGACGGCGAAGATCACGTCCCGATCGTCCCCCTCGAGCGCCGAGAAGACCCCATCGTCGTACTCCACGATCACGATCGACTGATAGGCCTCGCGGAGCGAGGAGAGGAGCTGGTGGACGGTCATGCAGCTCTGGACCTGGAGGTTCGGGGCATGCCGCGGAAGCCGGAAGAGGACCCGCGAGCTGACTCCGTAGAGATAGAGCGCTGTAAACCGGCCGACATCCGGCTGCAGGAGCAGGTCGACGAGGAAACCCGGCGGGGCAATGAGCGCCGTGAACCGCCCGGGCTCGATCGTCGCCCCGGGCTCAAGCGCGAGCCGCATGGCGGTCCGCCTCCTGCACGAGTTCGATCAGCACTGCGACGATCGCCGCCTCGAGCGGGTCGTCGAGCTGCCGGGCAAGGGCCGGCCCCCGGGCTTCGACAGCCGCAATCAACCGGTCCATGGCCGCGTAGTCGTCGACGTTCAGCGCCCGGCGGAACCGCCGCCAGCGGACGAGCAGGGGGGCGAGGTCGGCGGTCATCGCCGGCCTCCGGCTGGTGTGGGTCCCGTCCGTCCGACATGCGGGTGCCAGGGAAGGGTGGAGGGGCCGTGTCCGTTGTTGTCGTTCATGATGAGAACCTCCCCACCGCCGTCATTGCCTCGGCCGCGAGAGAGACGATCCTTGTCGAGAGGAAGTATCAACGGTTAGGCTCGCGGTGCGTAAGTGAACGACGAGGAAATGGGAGAGGAGCGAGGGGGGGTCAGGGAATAGTGAAGAGGGATAGAGTGGCACACCAGCCACCAACCTCTTTCTCCAGTGCATCATGGATGCGCTTCATTCTGGACGTATCGCTCTCCTCTCGTTCACCCTGGTTGAAAAGTCGATCGACGAATCCTTTCGCAGCACGGCCGATAACCGCCCGCCAGGAATCTGAGATGACAACCGATACCACCGTCACCCTGCGGGAGGTCAACGGCTGGAGAGTTGCTGCCTCGACATTCTCGATGAGTTCTGCTCACACCAGACCATCTCGGCCGGGGATGCCGAAGGCCGGTTATGTCTTCGAACCTTTTCTTCGTTTGGCCCCTTTGTCCCAAGTTGACGTCCGTTTATCGTTCCACCGCCCATCGACGCAGGTTACAATGACTTCAACCGTCCCCGAAAAGCCCTCCGGAACATCCGTGCTGGGAGCGCGACGGATCCACGGCGGGGCTTGAAGAACACGTGTGCTCTCACTACCGGTCGTGTTCGCAATGGTCTGGCTGCCCTGTTCAAGCAGGAATCAGGTGATGATCGCTATCCATTGGTCTCCGTTCAGGCAGAGGAGCAATCGGTGAGGACGGACGCCGTACCGATTGGAGAGCATCGACGCTGTCCCGTGCTCACACGATACCGCTTCTCGCTGTGACATCGCGGGCAGACACTCCTGGTCATCGATCCCCCACCATGATAGGAGGTGGGGGTTGAAATGACACGATACCCTCAAGAAAATGGACGGCTCCGTGTGCATTGTATATGTTGAGAATTCAAGGAACGCGACGATCGGCGCTCTATCTCCCTTCTGTTGCAGGATTTCAAGAGAGCACAATTGAGATATAGCTCTCTCAAGCAACCAGCTTTTATGAATCAGGCACCTGACAGAACGATCAGGCGGCTTCTCAGCGGCGAACACATCCCATATGACCTCCTTTTACTGGCAGACGAGACGATTGAGGCAATTGAAGGGTATATTCATGAATCTGAGGTTTATGTCATTGAAAACGAGGAGCGGTTCATCGGAGTCTGTGTACTCCAACCGGTCGATTCGTCGGTAATTGAGATAGTAAACATCGCGGTTGACAGAGAGTACCAGGGGAAGGGAATCGGGCATTCGCTCTTATCAGATGCAATACGAAGGGCGAAGGAGATGGGCTATTCCGAATTAATTATTGGAACCGGCGATATGGCAACCAGGCAAATATCACTGTATGAATCGGTTGGTTTTAAAAAATACGGAATTCGGAAGGATTTTTTCCTTGAAAAATTTCCAGATCCAATCTTTGAAGATGGAATTCAATTGCGAGATATGGTAATGTTGAAAATAACATTGTGAAACCAGGCTGGATTTGAAGAACACATCATCGATTCGAGCGTACCCGATATAAAAACCGTACCTGAACTGAGGGGTACACGATGAGAAAAAGGGGACGGGGGCAGAGGAGACCCAGGAGTTCGCTCCTGTTATCCAGGCCCTGGACTCCCTGAGATCGTTGA
>CAYLUL010000204.1:0-2924 GCA_964386835.1 uncultured Methanospirillum sp. | reverse complement strand
TTTCCGGCGCCGTCCACCGCGATGCCCCTGGGACCATTGAACTGCCCGTCGCCCGTCCCCCTGCCGCCCCACTTCGAGAGGAACGTGCCGGCGGAGGTGAACTTCTGCACCCGGTCGTTGCCATAATCGGCCACATAGACGTTCCCGGCGTCGTCAACCGCGATGCCCCTGGGACCTTTGAACTGCCCCTCGCCGCGGCCCTCGGACCCCCACTTCGCGACGAAGGCACCGTTCGAGTCGAACTTCTGGACGCGGTGGTTGTTTTTTTCGGCGACATAGACGTTTCCGTCACCGTCCACCGCGATCCCAAACGGGACATAGAACTGGCCGTCGCCGGAGCCGTAACCGCCCCACCTCGAGAGGAACGTGCCGGCGGAGGTGAACTTCTGGACCCGGTGGTTGCTAGAATCGCTCACGTACACATTGCCGGCGCCGTCCACCGCGATGCCGTACGGGTTCAGGAACTGCCCGTCCCCGGAGCCCTGGGCGCCCCACTTCGCGACAAAAGTGAACGACTCTTCGGCCATGACGGCCGGCACGCAGGCGCAGAATATCAGCAGGATCAGTGCACAGTAGAATGTTTTCATATCAACATCCCCCTTGATACGAGTCACTCGCTCCTTTGAAATAATAAAGTTATGGAAATAATTGTGGTTGAAATATTTTCTCTTCGTTACCGGGGAGAAGGACGAACTCGGGAACTCCGGCGAAACGACGCAATCGGCTTCCGATGAGCAGGCGGGCATACCCGGACGGACGGCCATCTATCCCTGGCCTTCGGCTATGATACAACGCCGGGGAAACAGGAAGAGAGCGAGAGAGGCGGGAGGTCCCATCGCGTTCGAGTATATCTGGCTCAGGAACCTCGCTCTTACGCAGTGCCGGGGATGCGCTATCTGCGTCGGAAAAGGAGAAGAGTTCTGCCCGATCAGGGACGACGTGCCGGCCATCATGAAGACGATGCGGGAGGCAGACGGCATTATCCTGGCATCGCCGGTGTACAGCTGGCAGGTCTCGGGCCTACTCAAGGTCCTGATCGACCGGCTCAGTTATACCCTGCACCGCCCGCAGCTCTACGGGAAGAAGGTCCTCGTCCTCGTGACCGGGATGCTCGGCACGAACAACGTCGAGAATTGCCTGACCGAGGTAGCCCAATTCTGGGGTGCCGAGATCGTGGCAACGGCAGGACTGATCACCCCGCCGACGGTCTCGGCGCGCCAGCAGACGAAGAACGGGCGGATACTCGCAAGAGCGGTGGCGGCATTCAACCGCGCCCCGTCACCGGACCCGTCCGGTCATTTCCATCACCGCACTTCTCTCTCCTCGATCGTTGGCCGGCCGGCCAGGTTCTCATCGGACAGCGCATCGGCGAGGGTAAAGGGCGCGATCCCCATCGGCTTCCGCACGTCGCGCAGCGTGTCCTCGGCGATCACCCGGTTCTGCGTCCGGCAGAGGGCGAGGTCAATTGCGGGGCGGTCGTCGGAGTGCCGCGAGTTCGTTGACAGCCGAGAGGGTGAAGATCATCGTGCCACAATGTCGCTGTGGCACGGCTGTGGCACACGGTGTGGCACCATCTGTGGCACATTCAAAAGGCGTTGATTCTCCGTCCGATACTCTCTGTACGTCTATAATAGAGAGATCGTAGAATGAGTGTGCCACAGGGCCGAAGACAGCGTCCTCGGGTGAGGACGCCGGTGCGGCGCTCGCTGCCTGCCTCTGATCCGGCGTGTGGCAAGCTGCCGATGAGATCTCGTCGCTATTGCACCCATTATCAGATCAAGGCACGAATCGTTCTTCTTTGTAGTGTGCCACAGGGGGTGCCACAGCGGTGCCACGACCCGGTTCGTGGCACGAGGGCGGCTCGTCCTCGAACCAGACGAGCGCGCGGTCGTTTACCAGGCGCCAGCACTCGCGACAGACCCGCAGCTCGAACGAGTCCGTGATCGACCTCTCGGGGTCGCGCTCCTCCCTGGCGAGTATCCGCTTGAAGACCTCGCAGTCCTGCTCCTCCGAGTCGTCGACCCACGCGATCACCATTCTATTGAGGACATAATTGGTTTGCAGGGCCGAGACGCTCGCGAGCCACCAGACGCACCGTTCCGGGATCGTGCGGTGCTGGACCATCCGGTCCCTGGTCACGACCCGCTGCCGGATTCGCTCGGTGAACGTGACCTCGTCCGGCACCTTGCGGCGGATCGCGATCATCCCGCTCGACGTCCCTTTCCCCGACTCGCCCAGGACAGAGACCTGAAGGCCGTGCGCCTCGAGTGCCGAGCGGAAGGGAGGATCCTTCATCACAGCCCCACCTCGACGCGGACCCGGTCCTTCAGCTCCTGGCGCTTTGCTGCGTTCCAGCGGGCGACATCGCCGAGGTAGCCGGTGATCCGGCTCACCTGCGCCACGTCATGATAGCCGCAGATCGGGCACATCGGTACACCGCACTCCGGGCAGTACGCGATCCCGTCCACCACGTCATGCGAACAGTGGGTGTGGCCGACACGGGGCCGGCGCCTGGGCCGTCGACCGCGAGCGCGATTGTGTGGCCGACACAGAGGAGGAAGCAGAGACATTCCGCCGCCAGCCGGAAGACGGCGGTCTCGGTCAGAACCTCGATGGCGTTCGGGCCTGCGGGCATTACGACCACCGGTGACGATGAGAAACGATAATTTGCTCGGCTTGACGACGGATCACCTGCCCTCTCTCGGTTTCTCCGTGCAACAGGGTACCTGCAGGGGGCCTCTCCTTCCGGTCGACATCGGTTCTTCTCCTTGGTGATCAGGAGCCCGTGCTCCTCCGGGAAGGTGGACCATGAAGAAGGGTCGAAGAAGAGAGACGCAGAGAGAGAAGGTGCTCCGGAAAAAATGACCTGATGCTGCGGGGGGGATCCGAACCCCCGATCTCCAGATGTCTCAGGAAACGGCGCC
>CAYLUL010000203.1:0-2931 GCA_964386835.1 uncultured Methanospirillum sp. | reverse complement strand
GCCCCTGCGAGGCCTCGTGCGCGCACATCCGGTCCTTCTCCTTGCCGCCCGGCATCCCGAGCGCAATCACGATGTCGCACCGGCGCTCCTCGAGCAGCTTCTTGCAGGCGACCGGCAGGTCCTTGATCCCGGGCACCGTGTACCGTTCGATCGCGACCGACGCATGCCGCTTCAGCTCGTCGATCACGTGCGCGCCCATGTTGACCCGGGCGAACGTGGTGTCCGCGACCCCGACCCGCATGGCCGCCTCAGGCGAGGTGGTCGGCGGCCGCCGACACCCCGTCCCCATCGAGTTCGCACCCGAGCCGGCCCATCGCCGCCTGGAGCGCGCCAAGGGTCGCAAGCACCTCGGGAGCGCTGACTGCGCCCATGTGCCCGACCCGGAAGATTCGGCCCTTGAGGTGGTCCTGGCCACCGGCGACGATCACGCCGAGCTTCTTCACGAGCCCGCGGAGATCGCCGTCGGTCGTCGCCTCCGGCATCTGCACGGCGGTCACCGTGTTGGAGTAGCCGTGGTGCGCGTCGATCGTCGGGAAGAGCGAGAGGCCCCAGGCAGCGACTGCGGCGCGGACCGCCTGGGCGAGGCGCTGGTGGCGCATCGCCCGGTGCTCGATCCCCTCCTCCTCGATCAGCAGCCCGGCCTCGCGGAGCGCGAGGAAGAGCGGGACCGCCGGGGTATACGGCGTCTCCATCGGGTCCTTCTTCGCGTTCTTACGATACGCGGCAAGGTCCAGGTAGTAGGGGCGCTCGTCCGCGATCCGCTCCATCGCCCTCTCCGAGAGCGAGACCGCGGCGAGGCCCGCCGGCGCCGCCAGGCACTTCTGCGACCCGACGATCGCGACGTCGACGCCCCAGCGGTCTGCCTCGACCACGTCGCCGCCGATCGAGGTGACCCCGTCCATGATAAAGAGCGCGTCGTGCTTGCGGCAGAGCCTCCCGACCTCGCGCGCCGGGTTCAGAATCCCCGCCGAGGTCTCGTTGTGGACCAGGGTAACGACCTCCGCACCCGCTTCGAGGCTCGCGGCGAGGGCCTCGAGGGGGAGCGGCGTCCCCCAGGCCGAGGCGAGCTGCGTCGGCTCGCCATAGCGCTTCGAGATGTCGAAGAGGCGCTCGCCGAACTTCCCGTTGGTCAGGCAGGCGATCGACTTTCCACGCCCGAAGTTCGCGACGGCGGCCTCCATGCCGGCCGTTCCCGAGCCCGAGATGATCACGATATCGTTCTCTGTCCCGAATGTGGGCTTGAGGCAGCGGACGCAGTCGGCGTAGACCGCACCGAACTCAGCCGAGCGGTGGTTGATCGCCTGCCGGGCCATGGCCAGGCGAACACGCTCGGGGACCGGGACCGGCCCGGGCAGCATCAGCAGGGGTTCTTTCTCCATGACGATTCGTCTCAACTTTATGTGCCGACGGGGCATATACTCTCCCCGATGGTCGACGTCGCCGTCATCGCCGGGTCCGCCTCGGATGATGCGATCGCCCGGAAAGCGATCGCCGTGCTGGAGGAACAGGGACTGAGCTACGACCACCGGGTGCTCTCCGCGCACCGGGACCCCGACGCGCTCGAGGAGTATATCCGGGGCTCGGACGCCCGTCTCTTCATCTGCATCGCCGGCCTCGCGGCCGCCCTTCCCGGGGTCGTCGCGTCCCGGACACAACGGCCCGTGATCGGCGTCCCCGTCTCCGGGACGCTCGGTGGGCTCGACGCCCTGCTCTCGATCGTGCAGATGCCCAAGGGCGTGCCCGTCGCCTGCGTCGGGATCGACAACGGTGCGAACGCGGCCTGGCTCGCGGTGCGGATCCTCGGGGCGGGCTCGGTGACGGGGACCGCCCCGGCCGATTTCAACCGGTGATTTTAATACAGGAAGATTTATTTTGTGACAGTCACCTTCGCTCACTGATGTGAGGTGACCGCTATGCTCATCAACCGGGTCCTATTTCTTCTCTTTTTCTCCTGCGCTTTCATGGGCGCCACGCTCGCCGCCGAAGTCGCGGTCTGCACCGCTGCCTCCGACCAGTGCGATCCCGACACGGACGGCCAGTACGTGGTCTGGGAGGACCACCGGGCGAGCCCCTGGCGGGTCTACGTCTACACGATCGATACGGGGACGTCGGCGCCGATCCCCCTGCGGACGGGGAGTCTTGGGCAGGCCCAGCCAGCGGTCTCGGGGGGACGCGTGGTCTACGTCTCGACCACAGCGACGGGGTACGAGGTCTGCCTCTACACGGTCGCGGGCGGAAGCACGACCGTGGTCCGGTCGAGCGCGCACCTGCTCGAACGGCCGGACGTCTACGCCGACCTGACCGGGGTGACCGTCGCCTGGGGAGAGTACCGCCAGGACGACCCGTATGGGGCCCCGAACAGCGACATCTGGGTGTACCGGAAACCGGCGTTCGGCTTCACGACCACCACGCAGGTCAGCAACGGCGGATACGAGTCCGATCCGAGCGTCTCGCGGGACCTCATCGCCTGGATGCACAAGGCGGAGGTCCCGGGCCTGGACTCGTACCGCGGGCCCTTCGACATCTACGCGAGGACCGTGAGCGCGGGCACGCCCGTGCTCGTCAGCACCACGACGCCGGGCGAGCGGAACCTCTTCCCCGACGTCTCGGGCTCGCGGGTCGTCTGGCAGGCACACCCCGAGACCGACGGGTTCGGCTCGCGGGTCCTCCTTGATGACCTCTCGACGCCGGGAACGGGGCCGGAGGTCCTCCGGGACGCGGTCACGTCCACCGAGGTCTCGCGGCAGCCGGCGGTCTCGGGCGAGACGGTCATCTGCATCGACACCGACTTTTCCGCCGGCACGAACGCCCTGAAGGTCCGGGAATCCGGCACGGGCACCTGGTTCGGCCCCGGCCCCGGCACCGCCGCCTCCGTCCCGCGGATCAGCGGGACGACCGTGGTCTGGCAGGACGGGCGGGCCGGGAACCAGG
>CAYLUL010000202.1:0-2952 GCA_964386835.1 uncultured Methanospirillum sp. | reverse complement strand
GCACCGCCCAGGAACGGCAGCAGGCCGCACACGACGACCTCCTTGCCGCCGAGGCCGACCTCAGAAGACAGGTAAACGCCCTCAGGAGGAGCGAACGGCAGGCATCGGAGAACGAGGCGCGGTTCCGGGCGATCTTCGAGCATAGCCCGTATGCGATCTCGATCACGGGCCCTACCGGGGCATACCTGGCCGTCAATCCGGCCTTTGAGCGGGACAGTGGTCATTCGGCCTCCGAGGCGATCGGACGGACACCCGTCGAGCTCGGTATGATGAATGAAGAGACGTACCGTGAGATCGGTACGGAACTCATCCAGAAGGGGAGGGTGGAACAGCTCCCGTTCACGACACGCCGGGCGGACGGAGAGGAGGGGTACGCCCTCTTCTCCGCGATCCGGATCGTGTTCGACAATCAGGCGGCGGTGATGGCGATCGTGATAGACATCACCGAACAGACCCGTGCTGAAAAGACGATCCGGGAGAAGAACGAGGAGATCGACCAGTTCTTCTCAACCAGCCTCGACCTCTTCTGCATTGCCGACACGGCTGGCCATTTCCGCCGGCTGAACCGGGAGTGGGAGGCGGCGCTGGGGTACTCGGTGGAGGAACTTGAAGGGCACCTGTTCCTGGACTTCGTCCACCCCGACGACCTCGATGCCACTCTCGCGGCGATCGCCGCCCTCGACCAGCAGCGGCCGGTGCTCAACTTCACGAACCGGTACCGCCACCGGGACGGGTCGTACCGCTGGATCGAGTGGCGATCGACGCCGATGGGGGACCTGATCTATGCTGCCGCACGGGACATCACCGATCGGCACGAGGCGACTGCCCGCGCTTCCCGGATCAGCGCGTTGAAGCAGGAGCTGATCCACGGCGCCCCACTCGAAGAGCGGCTCGGTCGTATCACCGATGCCGTCGTCCGGATCTTCGATGCGGACTTCGCACGAATCTGGCTTGTCAGGCCCGGGGACCTCTGTACCAGCGGTTGCATCCATACAGCGGCCCCTGGTGGGTTTCACGGGTGCCGGGATCGTGCCGCCTGCCTGCACCTTGTCGCCAGCTCGGGGCGGTACGATCGGACTGATGGCAGTCATCGCCGCGTCCCGCTGGGAGCGTACAAGATCGGGCAGATCGCGAGCGGTGACATCCCGGGATTCCTGACCAATGATGTCCAGCACGACCCGCGGGTGCACGACCACGAGTGGGCCACATCCCTCGGGCTGGTCTCCTTTGCCGGCTTTCGGCTGGTCAGCACCGAGGGGGCGCTGATCGGCGTCCTCGCCGTCTTCTCCCGGCATTCAGTCTCGGAGTCAGAGCACTCCCTGCTTCAGGACCTGGCGACCACGGCGTCACAGGTAATCCGGACGGGGACGATCGAGAGGGCCCTGCAGCAGAGCGAGCGCCAGTACCGGGGGATCATCGAGAATGTCGAGGACGGGTACATCCGGTCCGATCAGGAAGGACGGCTCGTGATGGCGAATCCTTCGGCGGCCGAGATGCTCGGCTACGCCTCGCCGGACGACCTTCGTGGTCTTTCGGCCGCCGTGCTCTATCGGTCGCCTGAGGGACGGGCGGCCCTGCTCCGGCGCGTGCAGGAGACCGATCATGTTCGCGACCTCGAGATCGAGATGACGAGGCGAGACGGCTCGTCATTCTGGGCATCGGTCAACGCACACCAGCTGTTTGACGACGACGGCTCCTGCGTCGGGATGGAGGGATTCGTGCGCGATATCACGGAGAGGAGAAGGATGGAGACCGCCATCCGCGAGGCGAACCGGAAGCTGAACCTCCTCAACAGCATTACTCGACACGACGTGGCAAACCAGCTGACCGTTCTGGAGGGGTTCGTGAATCTGGCCGCCGACAATCCCGCCTCAGATCGTGCCGGTGAGTACCTGGAGAAGGTCAGGTCGACGGCCCGGACGATCGCCCGCCAGCTTGAGTTCACGAAGACCTACCAGGAACTCGGTGTCCGGGCCCCGGCGTGGGTGAGGGTCAACGGTCTGATCGAGGGCCAGGCACCAGTCCCGGTAGAGCTCCAGGAGAACTGCGGAGAATGGGAGGTCTTCGCCGACCCGATGGTGACGCTCGTCTCGGCGAACCTGCTCGACAACGCCGCGCGTCACGGGGAAGGGGTGACGCGGGTCGTCGTCGGGTGTGAGGAAGGGACCGGAGGGTTTGTTATCACGGTCCAGGACGACGGCGTCGGGATCCCCCGGGAGGAGAAGGAGCGGATCTTCCAGAAGGGGGTCGGAAAGAACACGGGCCTGGGGCTCTTTCTGGTCCGGGAGATCCTGGGGATCACGGGAATCACGATCGTCGAGAACGGGGAGCCCGGCGCCGGCGCCCGGTTCACTATTATGGTGCCGCCCGGCTCCTACCGAAAGGCGAGCGCTCCCGCCTGATCCCTCCCGCCCCTCGTAATGGGGGGGCGAGAAAGGTGAGGCAGCGGTGCTACACCTCTGGGTAGCGGGGCGCTCCTCTGGGTGCCTCTTGACCCATCCTCACTTTACCGCGACAAACCCGAGTGCCTTCTCGGTCATACGGATCGACTCCGCCGCCGGCACGTCGGATGCCATTGCGCGAATCGCATCGACGTTCTCGACAACGACATCCGCCTCCTGATGAATCGCCTGGAAGAGCCAGAGCTCCGTCCCGTCGACGACAGAGATCGACTCCTCGAAGACCCCGTTCTCCCACATGTCGGACCGGGGTCTGCCGATGTCCTGCATGTGCTCTTTTAACTCGGCGGACGATTTTATCCCCGCCGCCCTGTTGACGAGTCCAATCCGAGAATGGGCCCGGAAGAGTTCGATCACCTGCTCACGGGTCGCCGGCTTTTTCAGGGACATCTGGACCGTGTGCATGTGCATAAACGTGGTCGGAACGATCATCGCCGCCGTCGTGATATTGATTTCAGGCAGGACGGACTGGACGTCTGGTCCGTGGTGGCTC
>CAYLUL010000201.1:0-2956 GCA_964386835.1 uncultured Methanospirillum sp. | reverse complement strand
CCCGAGAACATCCAGCCATTTAACTTCCAGTTCATGGGCAAGGGGTTCGCCATCGCTCACAACGGCAACCTCGTCAACACCCGCGAACTCCGGGCCTCCTTCGAGCAGGGAGGCCAGTTCTTCTGTACCACCACGGACACCGAGGTGATCGCCGCGCTGATCGCGACCGAGATCCGCCGTTCGGGCTCGATCGAGGATGCGGTGCGGCTCTGCATGTCCCGGCTTCGGGGCTCGTTCTCGGTCGTAATGGCCTACGACGGCGCGCTCTACGCCTTTCGCGACCCGCTCGGGATCAAACCCCTCTGCCTCGGCAAGACGGGCACCAGCCACATCGTCGCCTCGGAGTCGGTGGCGATCGACGCCCTCTCGGGCACCCTCGTCCGCGACGTCCGGCCGGGCGAACTGGTCCGGATCACCTCGAACGGTGTCACCTCGACCCAGATCACGAAGGTGGACCAGCCGGCTCACTGCATCTTCGAGTACATTTACTTCGCGCGGGCCGACTCGATCATGGACGGCGTACTCGTCTACGACGTCCGCCGGGCGATCGGAGAGATGCTCCATAAGGAGGCCCCAGTCGACGCGGACGCCGTCTGCCCGGTGCCCGACTCGGGGACGGCCTACGCGATCGGACACGCCGGGGCGTCGGGGCTCCCTTTCACGGAGAGCCTGATCAAGAACCGGTACATGGGCCGGACCTTCATCATGCCCACCCAGGCTGCCCGCGAGCAGGCTGTGCGGATCAAGATGAACCCGATCAGAAAGCACCTCGAGGGCAGGTCGATCGTGCTGATCGACGACTCGATCGTCCGGGGGACCACCTCGCGCCGGATCGTGCAGATGGTCCGGAACGCCGGCGCCCGCGAGATCCACATGCGGATCGGGTCGCCGCCGATCAAGGCCCCCTGTTATCTTGGCGTGGATATGCCGACGCGAGAGGAGCTGATCGCCGCTGAACGGGACGAGGACGAGGTCTGCGAGTCCGTGACGGCCACCTCGCTTCACTACATCTCCTTCGAGGCGCTGATGAAGGCGAGCGGGCACCACTGCGATAACCTCTGCACGGGCTGCCTGACCGGGTGCTACCCCGTCGAGATCGACGGCGAGACCGCCCGGGCACGGGACGTCGAGTTCCTCGATGCCACGTTCCAGCTCGACCTCGACTCGTTCGGCAGGACACAATAGTCGGCATCATCGCCCCAGACTCCTTTTTCTCCGCTCCAGGGCGAGGCGCACCATCCTAGAGAACGGTCTGCACCCCTGGTGAGAACAGACCGGACAGGAGAGCCCCGCAAAGGCGATGCCCGCCCCGGGACCAGACCAAAGAATGAGGTGGTCCGAACAGGGTGATGAGGTTCCAAAAAAGGGGTAAGAGTTCAGGGGTACGTGTGGAGCGGCAGTTTATCCACGGCACCGAGTGCCGTGTAGGGCTTATCGCAGAACCCATCATGATTCTTGTCAGGCGTGATCTGTGAGAAGCCCTTTCCGTTGGGCTGGCCCCAGAAGTTGCCGCCGATATACGGTCCACCGACGATGTTCGGCCCGGCCCTCTTCGTGACGCTGAGCGTCCCCGACTGATAGCCCGCGTTGACCGTGTTCAAGAAGTAATTGTTGTATATGGTGAGGGCCGAGTACGTGCCGGCGACGCCGGCGACCTTGTTGTTGGTGATCCGGTTGCCGGTTATGGTGTGGGCGTACGAATCATACCGCTCGCTGATCCCGTACTCCCCATTTGCGTCGATCTTGTTTTTCGAGACCGTTCCCCCGCATCGAGCATAATCGATCCCGGTCTTCTTGTTTGCCCGGATCGTCGAGCTGCTGACCGATACGGACGATGTATCAGCCGAGATACCGTGCCCATTATTCGATGCCACGCGGCACGATGAGATCGTCGCCTGACAGTTGTCCGTCACATCGATACCGCCGACGCCGTTCGATTCAACAGTACAGCTGCTGATCGCCACGGGCTTCGACCCGAGGAAGATCGATATACCGTAGTTGCGGTTGCTCCTGGACTGGACGTTTGAGATCTTCACGCTTTTTGTCTGCTGCACCAGGAGACCATTGCCCCAGTCGGTGAGCCGAACGTTCCGCACCTGGACATTTGACAGGTACGTGCCGCCGGACGTGCTCCCCACTCGGATCCCCGCCGTACTCAAACCGTCGAGCCCATCGATGAGATGGTTGTTCCCCACGATCACGACATTCGAGCACCGGATGTCGATCGCGATCGGGCATCGGACATTCACGAGGTCCCGGGTCACGTAGTACGTGCCCGGCTTGGTGATCACCCGGCAGCCGGTGATGTGGTAGTAGTTGAGTGGGATGGGGGTCGCACGGACAATCGAATCGACGACCGGTGACGGCGAGACATCGTTGGTCGCGGACTCGAGGAGATCAGCAGCCGCAACACTGGGAGTGGCAAGCATGAAGGCCATGACCACCACCAGCAGTACTAATTTCAACTCTCTCATGGTTTCAACCAATTAAAGCAAATAAAATATCAGAACATATATTTATGCCAGGCATTGTCAATGCACAATAATAATTAGCACAACGACCAGTTCCACCTGCACCACCTGGCGGGGGTGGAGGGGCCCTCACCGCCCGTCGCCTGATCGTGTCCGCAACGATCCGCTGGCCTCATCCCGAAAGCGCCAATACCCCGATCCATCGATTCTCCGGGCTTCTCGATGGCACGACAACCGACAGGGCGTGAACGCAGACAGGATCGAATTCGACCTTGAGGTCCGAGATGTCTGATCAAAGAATCGAAACCCTGATACCTCCGGTAACGCGATTCAGAAAAGGGTGACGTTGCTTGGCCGACAGTACCGAAGGAATTGCCGATTCCTCTCGGGTGCGGTGCGAGAAAAGACTGGAATTCGATGAAAGAGATAAGAGGCCAGGGCCGAGACTCGAACCCGGGTCGGGGGATCCACAGTCCCCTAGGATA
>CAYLUL010000200.1:0-2990 GCA_964386835.1 uncultured Methanospirillum sp. | reverse complement strand
CGGACGTGATCCCCCACTGTGAGGCCGGCCTCGCAGTCCATCACGCGACCCTCCGTCGGCGGCGAGATGATCCGGACCCAAGTCCCCTTGGGTGATGCACCCGTGATCAGCCCTTCGAACTCGTCCCCGATCCGGCGCTGGAGGAGGACGGCGGCCGCGGCCTTCTGCACGAACCGCTCCACTTTCTTTGCCGCCTTCTCCCGGTCCGAGAGGTGCTCTGCGATCTCGTCCAGGTCATGCATGGTATATGGAGGCCGTGACCGGGAAAGGACGGCCTTGACCGCCCGCTGGTTGACGACATCGACGTACCGCCGGTTTGGCGCGGTCGCGTGGGTGTAGTCGCCCAGGGCAAGGCCGAAGTGCCCTTCGGGCTCCCCACCCGGTGAGAGGCGGACGTACTCCCCCGGCCCAAGGAGTTTGATCACAGCGAGCGAGAGATCGGGGAACCGCTCGGGATCGGCCTCTCGCCGCTGGTCGAGAAAGGCAGCGAGGGCCTGGACGTCGGGGGTGGCGGGGAGCGAGAAATGGAGTTTTCCCGCCAGTTCGACGATCCCGCCCCAGAACTTTGGAACCCGGACCACACGCTCGATCATCGAGACCCGGGCCTCCTCGAGGAACGCGACCATCGTCCGATTCGCGCCGATCATCAGCTCCTCGATCAGGAACCGCGCCTCGTTCATCTCGACGAGCGCGAGTTCGCGGACGTTCTCGCCCTCGAGGACCGGTTCGGCCTCGATCGTCTGGAGATCGAGCGCACCCGAGGCGCGTCGGTGAGCGCGCATCCTCCGGATGGTCCCGTGCTGCAGGCGCACCTGCTCCTCGAGGCCCGGGACGCGGACGACCGATTCGGGGACCGGGGACTTCGCTTCGAGCCAGGCGCCGATCTCCTCGTAGACGAGCTTGGCGTGGTTGAGGACCCGGGCCGGATAGACTGCCCCACTCTCGGTACTCCCATCGGGAAGGACGTCGTACTCCATCACGATCGACAGGCGTTCTCCACCGGGGAGCAGGGAACTGATCCCCTTGCTGAGCCGGTCGGGAAGCATGGGATAGGTCTCGACCCCGGTGTAGACCGAGGTGCCGTTGCCAGCCGCGTGTCGGTCGGTCGCGCTGCCCTTCGGGACAAAGAGGTCGACGTCCGCGATCGCGACCCGGACCCGGACCCGCCCGTCTGGCTTCTCCTCGCAGTACTCGAGCTGGTCCAGGTCCTCGGAGTCCCAGTTGTCGATCGAGGACCAGAGCAGGGAGGTCAGGTCCTGTGCCCGGAGGTGCTGGCCCGGCGGATCGCCAGGATCGATCGCATCCACCTCGGCGAGGACGGCCCGGGAGAAACGGGGTTCGAAACCGTACTGCTCCATGGCCTTTCGGGCGATGGCGCGCAGGTCGACGCGGCGTGGTCCGTTCATGGTAATTGATAGAGCGCCCCCCCTGGTATTAAGCCTCGTGGGAGAGAACGGCGAAGAGAGAGCGAACAGTTGGTGCGATTGGCGAGGCCCTCCGGAGAGGATTCTCACCCGAAGTACGCATCGAGGGCCGTTAGATGTGTACGGATATCAAGTCCCTGCGGGCAGCGTTCTTCGCACGCCCCGCAGCCCGTGCAGTTCGAGGCGCCGCCTCCGTACCGGCTGAGGATCCGGTACCCCGAGCGTGAGGCGACAGGGTCGCCGAAGAGGACCGCGTCGTTGTAGAACTCGATGCACCGGGGGATGTCGACACCTGACGGGCAGGGCCGGCAGTAGCCGCACCGGGTGCACTCAATCGCACCCCTTCCCCGGTAGAGGGCGCGGACCTCGTCGAAGACCGCGAGTTCTCGCCGGGAGAGAGCGTGGGGCCGGGCGCGTCCGGCGCAGGCGATGTTGGCCCGGAGCTGGTCGAAGGTGTTCATCCCGGAGAGCACCACGGTGACCTCCGGCTGGTCCCAGAGCCAGGAGAGGGCCCAGTCAGCGGGGGTGCGCCCGACGCCGGCCCGTGCCCAGAGTTCGGCGGCGCCAGGGACCGGACGGGCCAGGGTCCCGCCCCGCAGCGGCTCCATCACGACCACGCCCAGCCCGCGTTCCGACGCGTATCGTACGGCTTCTATCCCCCCCTGGACGTGAACGTCCACGTAGTTGTACAGCACCTGGGCGAAGGTCCAGTCGTACGCGTCGACGATCGAACGAAAGGTGTCAAAGTCGTCGTGAAATGAGAAGGAGGCGTGGAGGATCCTTCCGTCCGCGAGCGCATCGTCGAGGAACTCGAGCACCCCGAGCCCAAGGGCCCGTTCCCAGCCCGTACGGTTCAGCCCATGAAGAAGATAGAAGTCGATCACGTCGGTCCGGAGCCGTTCTCTCTGCAGGTCCAGGATGCGGTCCATGTCGGCGCGGTCCCGGGCCGCCCAGACCGGGAGCTTTGTTGCCAGCTGGACCCGTTCCCGGTACCCATTCCCGAGGGCCTCTCCGAGGAACGGCTCGCTCTCGCCATTGTGATAGACCCAGGCGGTGTCGAGGTAGGTGACCCCATGGTCGACCGCATGGCGTATCAGGGCAGTTGCCGCCGCACGGTCGATCCGGCCATCAGGACCCAGGGGCAGGCGCATCGCGCCGAGCCCGAGGACCGGCAACGGTCGATCGACCCCGCGCATGGACCGGTGCTGCATCAGGGCGCTCCGCGGGGGATACCTACTCCTCCATCAATGACCGGCCGACCGACCATGCCTTCCCTCGTTCCTCACCGAGTCCCCAGTAGGTATTGTCGGGCATGGTCAGCAGCAACGGGTCGACCGCCGCCATATCAATTGCGCTGTTCCGGACCACGGACGGATCCGCATATGCGGTCACGATCTCGCCGATCACCAGGTCGTGCGACGGGAGAGAGACGATCTCGACGACCCGGCACTCCATGGTCGCGGGGCAGTCCGCGATCATCGGCGCGTTCCCAAGTTCACCGTACAGGACCTCGAAGACCTTCGACTTGTCCGTTGTCGCCCCTGAAACGAGGCCGCAGTAATCGGT
>CAYLUL010000199.1:0-3033 GCA_964386835.1 uncultured Methanospirillum sp. | reverse complement strand
GAGTAGGCGAAGATCCAGGCGATCGGATGGGCGAAGACGTAGGTGATCGTGCTGATGACGAGCGCGATCACGACACCCAGGCCGGTCGCGAACCGGTGGGCGACACGGAGCTTCGCATACTCGCGTGCTCCGTACGCGGCGCCGGCGACAGAGACTACCGACGTGCCGATTGCGACGATCGGGATGATCGCGAAGATGACGACCCGCCACCCCGCCGTGTAGACGGCGACCGCATCGGTCCCCGCCGCCAGGACCAGCATCCAGTTGATCAGGATCGCGAGCAAAGACATCAGCCCGAACTCGAGCGAAGCCGGGAGTCCCACGCGAAGCATGTCGGCAATGATTGAGCGGTCAAAGGAGAACCCGCGCCACGAGAGGGAGAGGTAGGTGTCCTTCTTGACGTAGAACCAGTAGAGGAGGACAGCAGAGACCATCGCCATCGAGATGAGGGCACCCCAGGCGGCCCCGGCAATACCGAGCCCCGCCCAGTAGATCAGGACCGGGTCCAGGACAAGGTTCAGGATCGACGAGGCGACCATCGCGTACATTGTTCGCTTCGAGTCCCCCTCAGCGCGGAGCACGGCGTACCCGATGTTCACGAAGAGGAGGAGCACCATTCCGCCGAAAATGACGCGCCCATAATCGGCCGCGAGCCCGGCGGTCTTTCCAGCCCCGAAGAGGAGAGCAATCGGCTCGGCGAAGATGATGAGGGGGAGCGTCAGGAGGGCTGCGAGACCGATTGCCAGGGCGAAGGCATGGAGCCCCGCCCGGTTCGCCCCCTCCCGGTCACATGCCCCGATCCGGCGCGCGATCACCGAGGTGGCACCGGCTCCGATGCCGTTGCCCAGGCCCATCAGGACCATGAAGAGCGGGGTGACGAACCCGATTGCCGCCATCGCATCCGACCCGAGCCCCGCGACCCAGATCGCGTTCACGATGTTATAGGTCGACATCAGGAGCATCGCGGCAATCATCGGGGCCGAGAGGCGGACGATCGCGGTCTTCGGGTCACCGCGCAGCAGAGCGACGCCGGTCGTCTCGGGACGGCGTGGAAGACACACCTCTCCGGGTTCGGGGGCCTCACTCACGACAGCACCTCCCGTCCAGGCAGCTGGCCGCCATCTTCGCGATGAGGGAGCCGAAGATCGTCTTCTCTTCGGGGTCGAGGTTCATCATGACCTGGGCCTCCCACTCCCGCTCGATCCGGCGGATCCCCGGGATGATCGCCTCCCCCTCATCGGTCAGAAAAAGGCGCACGGCCCGTCGGTCCGAGGGGTCGACCTCACGGCGAATGAGTCCGGCCTCTTCGAGTCCCCGGGCCGCGCGGGCGATGGCGCCCTTGTCGAAGTGGAAGTGACGGGCGAGCGACTCCTGCGTGACATTCTGGCCAGCGGAAAGCCGGAGCAGGATCGGGACCTGGGCGACAAGGAGTCCCATGGGCCGGAGTTGCTCGTTCATCGTGGCATAGTGGTGCCTGAGCACGATTGAGAATTGCCGGGCAAGAGGTATTTCAGTGGACATGATGAGCGGAATGGAGATACCCGTAGGACCTCGCGGAAGATATAGGTTGATGACGCAACAGTTGCCCTGTCAACTGAATCACCCGAAAAATTGGCGGGCGGAGCGAATAAGTTCTGGACAGAACGGTCGTCTTCTCCTCCCCGGGGCGTCATCCGTCCAATTTCCCCATCTTCGCGGCGTCGGCGAGGAGGAGAAGACGCGCTCATCCTCATCAAGGACGATCATGATGATGGCCACCGTGGGACCGGAGATGAAAAAGGAAAATATGGCCTGAACACGGTGACCTGGAGCGCTGTGCGATCCCCGCCGGCAGGCAGACCGCAAGACCCAATGTCCTGGAGATACGATCCTCTTTTGATGCGTCGTCTCTTCATCGTTACTTGCCTCCTCCTGGGCATATTCGTTGCCGGGTGCAGCACCGCCCCACCAATCGAGCCGTCCACGCCCACAGCCACCCCATCTCCCGCCGTCGTACCCGGAAATCTCTCCGGGCACACGACCGCCCAGATGGTCGCATTCGTGCACGATGCCGCCGCCTTCGCCCGCGCCCACGGGCGAAACGCCACCCTTGAGGCGATCATGAACACCTCGGGACCGTTCTTCGAAGGTGACCTCTATCTCTACGCCTACGATTTTGACGGGATCACACTCGCTCACCCGCTCCAGCGGCACCTGGTCGGCACAAGCCGGCTTGACGAGCGCGACGCAGGCGATACCCTCTTCATCAGGAACCTGCGTGACGTCGCCCGAAACGGCACGGGCTTCGCCCGGTTCTGGTACATCAACCCGGCGCACGGCAACGCCACCGAGCCGAAGCTCGGATTTGTCGAGCGCATCGACGAGGAATGGTGGCTCGGCTCGGGTGTCTACCTCCCGGTGGACCCCGATCCGGTGGCCGAGACGGTCTCACTCGTCGAGGAGGCGGTCCGGTTCGCGCAGGCGAACGGGAAGGCGGCGGCGCTCGCCGCGTTCGCCGATCCGAACGGCTCTTTCATTCGCGGCGACCGGTACATTTTCGCCTATGACCTGGACGGCATCGTGCTCGCCCTTCCAGCAGACCCGAAGAATGTCGGGATAAGTCATTGGTCCCTGGTCGATCCGAACGGGGTTCAGATGGTTCGACAGATGAAGGAGGCGGCCCAGGGCGGCGGAGGTTTCGTCACCTATGTCACCAATCATCGGCTCAACCGTCCGGGGCTCTGGGAGAAACATGTCTACGTTGCGATGGCCGGAGACGACTGGTTCATCGGCAGCGGCACCTACCCAGCGTGAGTCCTCAGACCCAGCGTTCGAGCCCCGTCTGATCCAGGTCGGGCCCCGCTCCCTTTCGGACGGAAAGTCCGCGCTCCCGTCCGACCGAAAGGAGCGTCGCCGTGACCGTTGACCAGGGTACAACCGGCATCCGGGTGGGTCTCCCCTGGACAAGCCGGTAGTGGACGGGGAGCTCAGGCGTCGAGGCCGGGTGGAGCCCGAAGACGAGGGCATGCTTCGAGCAGGTGAAGAGCTCGAACG
>CAYLUL010000198.1:0-3081 GCA_964386835.1 uncultured Methanospirillum sp. | reverse complement strand
CCGTCCGCGTGCTCGCCGCGGACCCGGATGGGGCCGGCGACCCCGACGGGGACCTGGACCGCCCCGATCATGTTCTCGCAGTTCCGCTTCGTCACCCGGTCGGGCGAGATCGAGAACGCCCCGACCGTGGAAAGACCGACACCGGTCTCGGCCTCGATGTACGCCCGCCGGACCGCGACCGCTTCGGAGGGTGGAAGGGCCTGCTCGAGGGCATAGAGTTTAAGCGCCCCGCTCCGAACCTTCTCCAGCAACTCGTCCATACCAGAGGTTTGGGCGGCGGAGATGATGAGCATGGGGGAGCGGGAGCAGTGGGCGATCAGGGTGGCGTGCGAGGACGGGGAGACGGAGCGCCGCCGGCTCCTGGCGGCCGGGCTCCTGGACCGGACCCTGAAAGTCCGGTCCGATGGAACCGGCGCCCTCTTCCTCCCGGTGATCGAGCCGGTGGACGGGGCGGAGCGCGCACGGTTCGTCTGCCACGCACCGCGCGAGGTCCTGCCGCGCCACGAGCTGGTGGGGGGGATCGCGATCCTGGCCGAGCCCGACCGGGAGGCGGCAGCACGGGTGCTCGCCTCCCGCCCCTCGCTCCGCACGGTGGTCGCGCCGGTCGGCCACGTGGAGGGAGAGTACCGGACCCGGCGTTTCGAGGTACTGGCCGGCGAGCCCTCGACCGTGGCGGAGGTGCGGGAGCATGGCCTCCTCTTCCGGGTGGACCTCTCCTCGGTCTACTTTTCCGCCCGGCTCGCGACCGAACGCCAGCGGCTCCTTTCTCTCGTCCAGCCAGGCGAACGGGTGCTCGACATGTTTGCCGGGGCCGGACCGTTCGCCCTCACCCTCGCTCGCGGCGCCAGGTTCGTCGCGGCGGCGGACATCAACCCGTCGGCGGTGGTGGCGATGGTGGAGAACTGCCGGCGTAACCGGGTACCCAACGTCCTCCCCGTCCTGGCGGATGCGGCTCACCTGCCGGCGTTCTTTACCCGGCCCTTCGATCGGGTGGTGATGAACCTGCCGCTCTCCACGGTCCCGTTCCTTCCGGCGGCCTTCTCGCTCTGCCGGCCGGGAGGGACGATCCACCTCTATCACCTCCAGGCGGAGGAGGGGGCGGCCCTCTCTGCGCTCGCACCCTATCCTGTCGCGGAGGTGACCGAGCACCGGGTCCGGTCCTATTCTCCCGGGCGCTGGCACGCGGTCTACGATATCCTGGTTGGACCTGGGGGCACATTTAGATATTAATATATATGTACTGTCGCCATCTTCTCCGCAAGGCGAGGACGCGATGGATGAGCTGAGGACCAGGCAGGAGCGACCGCCGGCACGACGGAGAGGACGCCGGGACGTGCCGAGGAGAGAGCATGCGCCGCTCGATGCGGTCCCGTGGGAGGGGATCGGCCCCGGCGACGCGCTGGAGGGCGATGTGCCGCCCGGAGAGAGAGACGGTCGGCACTGGCACGGCGAACCCTGGGCGCAGATCCGTCCTGATGCCGAACGGAATGGCACCACCGGGTCCTGGAGCGGGAATCACCATGGGCGGGACAGTGGGCAGCACCGTTCCGAAGAGAAGCCAGAGTAGCGCGAATACCGACTGACGTTCAGCCCGAGACTCGGTTGAGAGACAGGAGCACCGACCGAATGACGATACTCGTCATCGACCACGAGGAGCGAACGACGACCGGACGCGGATCCTCGAGCGTGCAGGAGAAGGGGATCGGTTCGGGCCGACCGACGACCAGCAGGGGCAGCTCGTCCGGGCAGAGGATGGGCAGCGTCATCCCACTGAACGACACGCGTACCGATCGGCGCCGGGGTTCGGACACCGAACCGAACCATGTCTGCCGGGGCGAGGGGTGACAGAGCTCCTGGTAAGATTGCATTATACAGAACAATTAATATCACAGAGCGTATCTGTCGACCTATGAACAAAAACGTCGATGTCGATACTCATAAGACCTCAATCGCACCGGACGCATCCCACAAGAGCCCTCCTTCAGTGAGTCGGCGGCCACATGACCCCAGGAGACCGGACCGGATCACCGGGAGAGGGACACCGACGTCTGAAGGAGGCCCGCCGCCTCCTGGAGCGCTCGATGTCATGGACGTGGAGGCAGGGCCGAAACGGCTGGGGGGGGATCGGACGCGAGGGGGATCATCGTACCAGCACAGCCTCTCAGCGAGAGGGATCACGTCGAGTGGACGGGCACGGTCGCATTCCAGCGAGGATTTGCTGACGTCGATCGAACGGTTGGAGCATGCGGCGCGTTTCCTGGCGACGACGGACGACGAGCGAGTCGGCCGACATGCCTATGGACACGATGCCGCCGGGAAGGGATCACCCCCGCACGAAAAACCGGGCGGTCGCCAGGATCGGCAGCTCACAAGATCCCGCTTCAACTGGTGAACGGGCCGGCACCAGTCCTCTTTTTTTCGAGTGCGTGAACCGATCACCGAACGGTCTTCGTCACAACCGAGTTCGCCGAGTTCCCTACACCCACGTGTCCTGAGCATCCAGCCGCTCCGGGTTTCGTTCGATCGAACAGGGGAACCAGGACGGGAGATGAGATGGCCATTGTGGATGGTGTCATCACCCAATTTTTAGCGAATTACAGACCTGTCGGGCCCGTGAACGAGACCGGACAGAGACTCTCCAGTCCGGGGGAAGACGAAAGAAAAAAAAGATTGTTGGTGGAGGGTTGACCCTTCAGGCGATTACCTGGACATAGCCGGCCTTTTCGACCGTCTGCGTCGTGCCGTCCGTGTAGGTCAGTATCACGAGAGGCGTGTACGTGCCCACGGCGGGGTAATAGAATGTCGGGTTGATGTTCCGCGAGTTCCAGGTGTTGTAGTGACCGGCCTTGTCAAAGGTCCACCAGGCAGACTTGATCGTCTTGCCTGCTGCGGGGGTCACCGTGAACTTGATCGCGGTGCTCTTCTTCACCGGGATCGGTGCGGCCGTGAAGGTCGCAGCGCCGGTGGTGGGCTGGGCGGTGGTGGTCGTGGTCACCACGGTAGTGGTGGTGGTCGTGACGGGTGTGCCGCCCTGGATCTGCATGTAGTCAAAGTTGATCGACGTGGTCGCCGGGAAGTCGA
>CAYLUL010000197.1:0-3119 GCA_964386835.1 uncultured Methanospirillum sp. | reverse complement strand
AGGCCAGGTCCATGAACTGCTCGGAGTAGTGCGAGACGTACGGGTTGAAGAACCGAAGTTCAAGGACGAAGAGGAAGAAGATGAAGAAGGCCAGTTCCCACCGCCATACGCCCCCCCACTCGGCCCGCCCAAACTGGCGTCGTGCAATTCCGGCCCCGAGGAGGAGGAGGAAGGGCACGATGATAAGCCATGTCGGGAGGTGGGCGATCCCGAGATACCACGAGCCACCAAGCAGAGCGAGGAGCGACGTTGTGTAGGCGGCGGGGTAGGCGAGCCTCCCGAAAGTCGGCCGAAGAAGGGGCCAGACCGAGAGCTGGAGGAGTTTCAGGACAAGAAGCCAGGACAGGACGAAGAACGCCTGCTCACCGTATCCGATCATCGCCTATGCCCCTATGACCCGGAAGATCTGGACGCCTCCCCGGTCATAGATCGGCTCGATACCCGATGCCGGGAGCGAAACCCGGTATGCCTGGCGTTCGAAGTCGCCCACGTAGAGGTAGTCGACCCCGTACGTGTGCAGGAGTTCAACCGAGCGAGACGGGTCCTCGTAGATCACCTGGAGATCGGCGATGCGTTGCTGAATGGGGCCGTAGTCGTTTCGCCAGAGGAACTCGTGAAAGGTCCACCCGACAATCGCCTGCATGCCGGTGAAGGCTGATACACGCGCCGCATACGAGAAGTCGTCTCCCTTCGCCTCCGCGATCACATGAGTCCCGTGAATTCCCTGGAGGAATCGGATTGCCTCGGCATCCCCCGGGTGCTCGCGGTCCAGGAATGCAAGCGCGTCAAGGGTGTAATGCGGGTGCGAAAAGGACCCTGCAGCGACGAAGGGCGAGGCGATCAGTATGAGAACTGCACCGATCACGGCCCCCTGACGCGCATGGAGGGAGACCGAGGAGAGCCGGCTTGTGACCGACGCCCGGTCAAGTGCACGACCGATCATCACGAAGGTGCCCGCTCCGACGAGGAGCCACGCCGTATTGTAAAACTTGAAGACCGTGTTCATCCGGTAATACTGGTCGCCCATGTTGTCCTTCAGGTAGACCAGTTCGCAGAAGAGGACAATCGCGAGCCCGAGCGCGACGAGAAGGTCCTCGGGCCGCCGATCCGTCCCCTGTTCTATCAGCCGGACGGCAAGGACAACCAGGGGTACGACCGCGATCGCCGCCGCCACATAGCCGAGAAGCAGGAAGGGCAGGGCCGCCACGGCCAGGTACGGCCGTCGCCGAAGGTCACCAGCGCAGGCGGCGTAAGCGAAAACAAGAAAGAGGCCATGTACGAGCAGAAACTGGACCGGATCGGAAGGAACAGTGACGAGCCCGACGCCCTTGATCCCCTGCGAGGCGAGATTCAGGTAGTACGGTGCGTAGAGTGCGATTGCCAGCACCGGACCGAAAACCAGGAGGTGGAGGGCGCTCACCCTTCCGCCCGATGGCCCATTCCGGTGATCGACCCAGATGATCAGGGCGACCAGGACCGTGATCGGGCCGAAGAGGAGGACGTCCCAGGAGTTGATCCCGGGCATCGCCCCGAGCGAGAGAGCGACGAGGGCGATCAGGACCACCCGACTTCTTTCGGAGAGGCGACCCCAGCAGGTGAGAGCGAAGACCAGGAGCGCGAGCAGAAATGCCTGGTTGAAAATCCCGATCACGTGGGCGTGGAGGTCCCCCCAGGTGAACGAGAAGAGCGGGTATTCGTTGATCGTATCCGTGATCACCCGTGTGCTGTCCCAGGCGACCTTGGAGAGCGGATTGCCGAGGAGGACAAGCTGGATCGACGCCGGGTTCGGCAGGATCAGGGGAACGATCGGGAGCCAGCGGAACCGATCAAGGAGAAGGTGCCCAACCATGTAGAGGTTGACACCGGCGAGCCCCAGCACCGTCGGAAGACCGAGATTGAAGACGAGTCGTGATGCGACACCCGAGGAGAGACCGAGGACGCCCATGATCCAGGACCCGTAGTAATAATAGACATTCAGGTGTCCGCCGGCAAACCAGGGGTCCAGGGGAGGAACCACCGGCTCTCGCATGATCGAGGCGAGGAACGCATGATCCATGAACTTCTCGGCGAACGAGGCGGAGGGACTGATGTACCGGCACTCCAGAAGGAAGACGAAAAGGACGACAAAGACCGCGTCCCATCGCCACTGCTCGGCGAGGGTCTCACGGGAATACACCCGTCGATACGCGTGCCAGGCGAACAGGGCAATGAATGGAAGGAGCGCGAGCTGGACCGGCAGGTGGGCGACGCCGAGGTACCAGGCAAGGAGCGCAAGGCTGAGCACCGAGGCGGAGAATGAGACCGGGTACGCAAACCGACCGATATGCGGCCTGAGCACAGGCCAGACCGAGAGCTGGGCGAGTTTGATGACCGCCAACCAGGCAAGGATTGCCAGTGCGGGGATCTCAATCGCCAACGGACTCCCCCTTGACCACCTTCTTGTCGAAGACCCTTTTTATCACGACGAACATCCAGTCCCCGAAGAGATAGATGGAGATCACCCCTCCGACCACCGTGACCAGGTTCTTGATCAGGTGGTCGATGAAGGCAACCAGGGTCGCCGCGACGTGAGGCATCCCGCCCCGCTCAAGGATCGTCTGAAGCGTGAACTCGTACGTCCCGAGCCCACCGGGGGTGATCGGGACTGCCTTGACCAGGTTCCCGATCACAATTGCGAGGACGACCGTTGGGATATCCAGCGGTGCCTGGAGCATCAGGACAACGAAGATGCAGACTGCAACGTCAACGATCCAGATGAAGAGAGAGATGCCACCGAGAACGACGAGGGAACGGATGGAGAGGGATACGGTGCGAATCTCCTCGAGCATCTGCAGGACCAGGGCGATGACCCGGTTCTCCGACCGGACCCGTCCAACGAGGAGCAACACCAGGAAGAAGAGCGCACCGCCGACGAGCGGCACCATGATCATCGTGTAGTATTCTGGCGGAAAGTTCAGAAAGAACGGGATCGAGACCAGACCAAGGAGGGCGATCGTCAGGACGTCGAAGATCCGTTCCACAAGGATCGACGAGAGACCCTGCGAGTAGGTCGTCTCGAACTCATGCTTGAGGAGGAAGACCCGGACCAGGTCGCCGAGGCGGGCCGGGATCACCAGGTT
>CAYLUL010000196.1:0-3132 GCA_964386835.1 uncultured Methanospirillum sp. | reverse complement strand
CTTTGCGTGCCCGGTCTCGGGCGTGACCTTCTCAATCGGCGTCCGCATGGAAAAAACCTGGGATATATTGGGCACCGGGCCTAATTGGCTTTGTGATTCAACAGATTCACGAATCACTTCTTGAATCGGGCGACTCTCGTCCGATCCTCCATTGCGGGGCACGAAGGACCCGGGGGAGGGGAAACCCCGGTTTATAGGGTGTTGAAGAGCCTGACAACGTCGGCGAAATCGATCCGGCCGTTGTCATTGTAGTCGAAGGCCGTGAGCGGCTCGTTTGCTGCGATCCAGGCCATCTGGTTGAAGTAGAGGACGACATCGGCAAAGTCTTTTCGGCCGTTTCCATTCACGTCCTCGTACATCCCGTTTTTGTCGATGTCCCGTGGGACTCCCGATCCGCCAGGAACCAGGGCGATGGGTAATGCGGTTGGGGTGGGGGAAACGCCGCCCTTCGAGAAGACCAGGACCTGGCCGTTGTACGGATCCGTCACGAAGATCCTGCCTGCGCCATCAACCTCGATCCCCTCGGGTCCCATCAGCTGGCTCCCGCCCGGAGCGTGGGTGCTCCACGTCAGCAGGAAGGTCCCATCGGACCTGAACTTTGTTACCCGCCGGACCGTGAAGTCGACGACGTACACATTATTGGCAGCATCGACCGCGATCCCCTGGGGACTCACAAACTGGCCATCCCCCGCACCCTCGGTGCCCCATTTCGTGACGAAGGCGCCGTCGGACGTCATCTTCACCACGCAGCTGTTGCCATAGTCCACGACGTAGAGATAGCCCGCGGCATCGATCGTGATCCCCTCCGGCCCGTCGAACTGCCCTCCGGGGGCGTAGGTGCTCCACTTCGCCACGAAGGTTCCATCGGATTTGAACTTCTGAACACAGTCGTTCCCGCTATCGACCACGTAGACATTCCCCTGCCCGTCCACGGCGATCCAGCGCGGCTCGACGAACTGCGAAGGGCCGGTGCCTTCGGTGCCCCACTGGGTAAGGAAGGTCCCGGTCGTCGAAAATTTCTGGACCCGGTTGTTGGCGGTGTCCGCGACATAGATGCTACCTGTTCCGTCGATCGCGACGCCCATCGGCCCGGAGAACTGCGAAGTCCCGGTGCCCCTGGTGCCCCACGTCGATAGGGCCGCGCCCGACGGTCCAAACGTCTTTATCTGGTGGTTGGAGTGGTCGGCGACGTAGACACTGCCCGCCGCGTCGACCGCGACCCCGGTGGGGGTCGAGGCGCTCGTGTCCCCTGGGCGATCGGTCTCCCAAATGTCTGCGAGCCCGTGCGCCTGCCTGGCGAACTTCTGCACCCGTGAATTGGTCGAGTCGACCACGTAGACAGTTCCCGCTCCGTCCACCGCGACCCCGTAGGGGTACCAGAACTGCCCATCCGAGGATCCGGCCCCGCCGAGCGTCCCGACGAAGGTGCCGGACGAGGTGAATCGCTGGACCCGGTGGTTGTTCCGCTCGGTTACGAAGACGTTGCCTGCGCCGTCGACAGCGATGTCCGCCGGCACGTCGAACTCCCCGTCGCCCGAGCCCTGGCTTCCCCACGACCCGAGGTCAACTCCGGTCGTGGTGAACTTCAGGACCCGGTGGTTGTTGATTTGAGTGACGTAGACGTGGTCGGCACCGTCGATGGCGATCCCCGAGATACCCAGGAGCAGCCCCCATCCATAACTATCCGTCCCCCACTTGAGGATGAAATCGCCGTTCGAAGAGAATTTCTGGATCCGACTGTTCGCGCCGTCGACGACGTAGACATCGTCCGCACGGTCGACCGCAATCCCCCGCGGATTAAAGAGCTGCCCGTCCCCTCCGCCGTAGGTCCCCCATTTCCGGATGAAGGTGCCGCTCGACGTGAACTTCTGGACCCGGTTGTTGTCGAGATCGGTGACATAGATGTTGCCCTCACTATCGACGGCGATGTCCCAGGGGTTATCGAACTGGCCATCCCCCGACCCCATGGAGCCCCATGCCGTTATGAAGGTGCCGGTGGAGGTGAATTTCTGTACCCGGTGATTGACGGAATCGGCGATGTAGACGTTGCCGGCACGGTCGACCGCGATGCCCCGCGGATCATTGAACTCTCCGCTCCCCGTGCCGTACGACCCCCACTTCCCGACGAACTGGTACTCGTCGACCGCCGTCACAACCGGGGTGCCGGCACAGAGCAGGAGGAGACAGAGCGCCACACCTGGAATCATCTCTTTCATTCAGAATCACCACGACTATTCTGAATGGTCGAATGAAAAAATAACGCTTGCGCTGCCACGGGATCGCCTCCATCTCCTGATGTTGGGAATCCAATTGATCGGGTCGGGCTCTCGTCGGGCTCCTACGTTCATATCCCGTCGAGGAGCCCGTCCTCCTCGTCCGCTTCGTCTCCCTCGTCCTCCTCGTCCCCGGCGGTCACCGGGTTCCGGCGCTCACCGATCTGCTGGCGCCACATCGCGTAATAGAGGCCCTTCTGCTCGAGCAGGTCATCGTGCGAACCGGTCTCGACGATCGTCCCCTTCTCCATCACGTGGATCAGGTCCGCGTGCAGTATCGTCGAGAGGCGGTGCGCGATCAGGATCGAGACCTGGTCCTTGCTCATCGAGATGTCCCGGACCGTGTTCGTGATCTCCTCCTCGGTGAGCGAATCGAGCGCGGAGGTCGCCTCGTCGAAGATCAGCAGGTGGGGACGGCGCAGCAGGGCCCGAGCGATCGAGATCCGCTGCTTCTCGCCTCCCGACAGTTTCAGGCCGCCTTCGCCAATGTACGAGTCGATGCCCCGGGCGGACCGTCGGAGCAGGTCGTCGCACGCAGCCCGGTGCAGCGCGTCCAGCACCTCTTCGTCGGTCGCGTCCTGCTTGACGAAGAGGAGGTTCTCCCTGATGGTGCCCGAGAAGAGCAGGGGGTCCTGCGTGACCAGGCCGATCTGTCGGCGGATCGCATTGTATCGTACCTGCGACGACGGATGGCCATTATAGTAGATCTCCCCGCTGAGAGGGGTGTAGAGCCCTACCATGAGTTTTACCAGGGTCGACTTGCCCGAGCCAGAGGGGCCGACGAACGCGATCGTCTCGCCCGAATGCACGTGGAACGAGATCCCGTCGATGGCGTTGTACCCCGCGCTCCGGTGACGGA
>CAYLUL010000195.1:0-3146 GCA_964386835.1 uncultured Methanospirillum sp. | reverse complement strand
GTACTCGAGTTTCTGCATCCCGATCAGGCGCGCGACGATGTTGGAAGGGATGGTGTCGACCATCGTGTTGAGCTGCTGCCCGATGTTGTTGTAGGTGTACCGCTGACGCGCGATCTCGTCCTCGACCCCGCGGACCGAGGACATCAGTTCCTGGACCGTCACGGAGGTCTTGAGGTCGGGATAGGCCTCAGCGACGGCGAAGAGCGAACCGAGGATGGAACGGGACTCGCGCTCGACTGTGTTGAGCTGTGCCGGCCCTCCACTCAGCACCGTGGACCGGAGCTGCGTCACCTTCTCGAGGGTCTCTTTCTCGAACGAGGCGTAGCTCTTGACAGCCCCCAGGAGTTGCTCGATCATGTCGAGCCGCTTCTTCATCGCGACGCGGATCTGCCCAAGCGTCGCCTCCGCCGAGTTCTTGAGACTGAAGAACCGGTTGTAGATCCCGATGAACCAGGCAACCAGCCCGCCCAGGACGAGGACTACGACGACGAGGAGTATGATCGTGATCAGGTCCACCATGTGATTTCCCAGGTTAAAATGGAGAGCGGGCTATATATGCGTTCGCCGATATTCCGCGCGTCGACCGAAAGAGTGGCGGGACGGGGAGTTCAGGCGCCCCTCACCGTTGGGTTGCCGGCCTCCTTCCACTTGACGATGCCCCCCTTCAGGTTGTAGACCCTGGAAAAGCCAAGGTCGGCCATGATCGACGCCGCGTGGGCCGACCGGGTCCCGATCTGGCAGTAGACCAGGTACGTCTTATCCCGTTCGAGGCGTGCCACGCGGTCCCTGAAGACACCGGCGGAGACGTCGAGGTTGACCGCGTCGCGCAGGCACTCTCTCTCGAACTCGGTCGGGGTGCGAACATCGAGAACGACGAGGTCTGAGGGCCGGTCTCGGAACTCGTCGATCTTCTGTTTGAACTGCTCGACCGTGAGGTCAGTAAAACCTGCCGTCGCATTCGAGGACGCGCTCTGCGACGCCCCGGTACATCCCGAGCAGGCGACGAGAACCACGAGAACGACTGAGATGACGAACCCGGATCGCAGGGTGGAGGACCACATTTACTAGAGATCTCTGCCCGTGCGGTTATACCCCTTTTGATTGCAGGGGGCGTGATGAAAAAAATGAGGGAGTGTTCAGACCGAGGCGCCGGAGAGCACCGCCGACTCGGGGACGGTGACGGTTCGCCCGGTTCCGACAACCTGGTATGGTCCGGTCGTATGGACACCCTCGGAGCCGCCGGTGGCGTAGGGGACGATGAACTCTCCGTTCACGGCGGTCGCGCGCCAGGTGAAGGTCCGACCGGTGTTCGTCACGACCGGCACCTCGATCTGGCCCTCGCCCTGGATACGGGCGCCCTTGACGTATTCAAAGACCTTGACGTACTTCAGGCCAGCAGTGCCGGCGTTGGAGGGCGACTCGTGGACGAGCCGGTAGTGACCGAGCGCGGGCACCGTCTCGACCGGCTGGTTCGGCTGGACGCCGGCGGCGAGCGCGTGGGTGCCGGCGGTCGCCCGCGCGTTGTACTCTGCCGCACGCTGCGCGGCGCCGGTCCCGTTCACGGTCTCGACGCGGGTGATCAGCGGCAGCGAGGTCTTCGCCTTCTCAGGGTCCTGGTACTCGATGTAGTAGGCGGTGGTCGGTGCCGTCTCGGCGCCGTCGAAGTTATGAAGGCGGGAGATCGTGGTCAGGTAATAGTCCTGCTTGTTGACCGATACCGGATCGTAGACGTTCGCGTTCTGCTGGTTCCGGGTGTACATGGTCATCTGGTAGGGTGCCGTCTGGGCGGTCGTGTTGTACCAGGTGGTCATCGCCCAGAACTTCGAGACGTCCATCTCAATGTCGGTGACAACATAGCGCGTCTTCAGGGTGTCCAGGATCCCATTCGAGACGGACTCGTTCGTCGAGACGAAGTAGGCGGCGGAGCCGTTCGGGCCAGAGACCCCCTGCTGGAACGGGTTCGCGTTGGGGATCCGCTCGGCGATGAAGGTGATCAGGTGGCCGTAGTCCCACCAGGACATCACCCCGTAGGCCTGGTCGGGGTACGAGAAGTCCTTCTGCTCGTAGACCTTCTTCATGTCCATCCCGGTCTCCGGGGTATTCGTCTTCATCCACTCGAGTGACTCCTTCCAGTCGCCGTTCATCCGGTTGACTGAGAGGCTCGCGGTGGAGTACGAGGTCGTGAAGTCGTGCTGGCCATCCCCATCGAGGTCGAGAGGGAGGGCAGAGAGGTAGGCAAAGAAGACCGTGACGAGGAGGGCTGCGATCAGGACCGTCGCTCCGACGAGGTTAAAGGATGGGCGCGGGGCGTGGGCGCGCTGTTTGCCCGTCGGTTGCCGCGCGGCTACCTTCTTCCCCTTCTTGCCAGTCTTCGCTTCGGGCTCGGGGGCGGGGACGGGGACGGTCGGCTTGACGGGCTTTGCATCCCTTCCCAAGCCGACCATGCCGGCAAGGTCTTTGCCCCCGAGTTCAAGGGCGAACGAGACGACGATGCCGGCGAGCAGGGCGATGTTCACCGCCAGGTAGTACTCGTATCGGACGTGCTGGACGGTTGAGAGGAGGATCACGGCCGACCAGACCAGGACGAAAAGGTGGTCGGCCCGATGCTCACGCCAGAACCGGTACGCGAGAATACCAAGACCGGCGAACATCAGGAGGAGACCGAGCTGGAACGTGGACCATGCCGACCCCATCGACCAGCCGCGTGCCTCCTGGACCGTGTTCGTCACGTCGTACTGCCCGAAGAAGGCCCCGAAGCTCCCGATCAGGACATTGTAAAAGTCGGGGAGCGCCACGAAGAGGACCGCACCGATCACGATGCCCAGGCCGACGAACGCGGCCAGGTAGTGGTGGAACGGCCGACCCTGGAGGTAGCGGGTGAGGCCCCAGAGGATCGCGGTTCCGGCGATCAGGCCCAGGTAGGCGATGACATGGCCGATCGTGTAGGCCGAAAGGCCGATCCCGGCGTTCTTGAGGCCGAAGAGGAGGAGGAGGACCAGGGCGACGGCAAACGTGACCGCGTTGATCACCAGGAGGCCGTCGCTCGAGTGGCCACGGTAGACGTTGTAAAGAATCTGGGCAAAGGTGTAGACGGCGACGATCATCGCGAACAGGATCATCGTCGGCATCGCGACGAGCCCGATGAA
>CAYLUL010000194.1:0-3148 GCA_964386835.1 uncultured Methanospirillum sp. | reverse complement strand
TGGACGAGACGTTCATCGTCGTCTCGCACGATATGGACTTCGTCCGGGACATCTGCGACCGCCTCGCCCTGATGCGTGGCGGCACGATCATCCGCATCGGGCCCACGCAGGAGGTGCTCGAGGTCCTCACCGAGGAGGAGCGGCGGGTCATGGCCTCGGGGAGCCCAGCCTGAGGCCCCGATGCCGACCATCCACATAGACGGAATCTCACGGGAGCTCCCGCCGGGAGCAACCCTCGCGGATCTCTGTGAAGGGTGCGACCCTGCCTGCGCGGTCGCGGTTATCCGTCCCTCCACCGCGGAGGCTGCAGCCACAGCCAACATCCGGCTCGCCACCTCTGCGGGTGAGGTGACGGTCGAGACCCTGGGTTCCGGCCGCCTGCCGGCCACGGATCGAATCGAGGGCCTCGGGGTCCAGTGGTCCGATCGAGCCTCGGTCGCGCTCGGTCCGTTCCCGAGCGACGTCGTCCCGACCCGCCAGGTACACCAGTATCAGCGCGGCGACGTGGTCCTCGGATGCGGCGGCTACGACCCCGCCCGTTCGTACCTCGTCGTGGTCCGGGCTCGCCACTCGGCCGATTACGGGACCGGCGCTGACGGCGGGGTTGTCGGGACGGTGGTCGCCGGCAGGGCGGTGGTCGACCGGCTTGGGCAGGACGACCGGGTCGAGACGGTACAACCCGTCCTCTCATGGGCGGATACAAGCCGGTCCTTCACGACGACCGACCGCTCGATCGCGATCGAAGACGGGATGGAGGTCGTCACCCGAGTCGGGGTGATGGCCGAGGGCTACGGCGGTGCGACCATCGAGACTGCCACCGCCGCCTCAGTCGAGCACCTCCTCCTCGCGCTCGAGACCGGTGTCTTCGAGGTCACCCGGACCGCATCGACCCATATCACCGAGGAACGGCTCGCCGGGACGCCGGTCCCGGCGGAGAAAGCCCACGGGCGACGGGAGGGTCTGGTGACGGCACGTACTTCGGGAGCCCGTGCTGGCTGCCTGTACATCTACCGCGAGGATGTCCCCTCGTCCCCCCAGCATACGATCGTGGGGCGGGTCAGTCACGGGCTCGAGCTCGTCAAGCTGGCCCGTGAGGGCGATCGCCTCGCGGTCACCTCCGACCCGGCACGGTTCGACCTTCTCGGCCTCCCTCTCGAGACCGCGACGCAGATCGCGGCTGGGCGTGGGATCGCTTTCGAAGCGGACCGGACCGAGGCTGGCCGCGTGGTGGTCGGGCAGACCCCCGGCACCACGCTTGAGGTCCTCGAGAAGGGGGCAGTCAGCGTCACCACGGTACCGCTCTCGGAGGTGATCGACATCCGGCTCGACCCGGCGGCCGCTCCAGCCTCCGTTGCGGTCTTCCGACGGATCACCGGGCTGAAGTCCCACGCGATAGGGACGATGCCGTTCTTCTTTTCGTTCGAGGACGTCTTCCTCTTCAAGCCGAAGCTCCCGAACGATGTCCGGCTCACCCCTGAGAACACACCAACGAACGAGACCCCGGCAAACGCCCTCGGAATCACCAACGATGCCCGTAAGGGTCGAGGGATGGTCGGGATACGGCTCGCGCCAAACACCGAGTTCGGCCCTACGTCGGAGCCGTTCGAGGGGACGAACCTGATCGGGACCGTCCTCGATGTCGGGAAATTGAAACGAATGAAGGAAGGAACGATCGTGCATGTTCGGGAGGTTCGGCCGTGAGCGAGGCGGCCGCAGCGGGCAGAGTGCCCGCACGACCCGGCGTGCAGCCCGGCACCGCCACGAAGTACGTCTTCGTCGACTCGCCCGAGCTGACCGCCGCTGACCTCGCTCTCAGGGGATACGAGATCGCCCCGGGTGTCCAGATCAAGGAGACCTGTTTCGGGCTGATGATCACCGGGGCCGAGGCGGACGTCGAACGGCTGGTCAATGAACTCCGGCTGCTCGATCCCGACCGGATCTTTGTCAAGGACCGGGGCTTTCCGCCCGGCGACGAGCGGCGCTGCCGTGCCAATCTCGGCGGTGCACGCCCGGGATTTTACGGTCATGAGAACGAGATGCGGCTGGTGCGGTACATCTCGTCCGGCCTCCGGGCGCTGCGCGACCCGAAGAAGGCGGACCTGTTGCGCGCGAAGCCGAAGAGCCCCGACGAACCGCTCTCTGTTGAGCGCCTGAACACGATCATCCAGGAGTCCTGACATGGCGAAAGTATTCATCTATCCCGGCACGAGCCTGATCCTCTCTGACCTCGTCTCCCGCTTCGGGCACCGGCCGCTCGGCTCGGCGCTCTCGGTGCGAGAGAAGGTCCAGACGGCGGGGCTCGACTCGCCGCCCCTCCAGATCACATCCGAGGACCCGAAGAAGGGCCTCCGTTTCGCCGCCGTAGAGGTCCCCTCCGGGGTCCGCGGTCGGATGTCCCTTCACGGCCCACAGATCGAAGAGGCCGAGGCCGGGATCATCATCCAGGATGCGGACCTCGCCTTCGGGTGCATGGGCTGCGCCCGCACCAACGAGCTGATCCGCTTTTTACTCCATCGACGCGACATCCCGATCCTGGAACTCACCTACCCGCGCAGCGATGAGGAGGGGATTCGATTTGTCGGGGCGATCAGGGATTTCCTCTCCTCCCTCTCCGGAGGTGAGACCGCATGACCGCTCCTGTCCGGATCGCCCTGCTTGCATGCGGAGCAGAGTACTCGGGGGTAATGCCCGAGATCTACGAGGCGGCCCGCCAGGTGGAGGCGGAGGTCTTCTATCCTGACGTGACGCTCGCCGACGTCAGGGCTGCGGGCCGGGGCTTTGGCCTCGATGTCCACTCCTCCGATCTCAAACTGATGATCGCCCGGGCGGAGGCCCTTGTCGAAGGGCGCACTGAGGCCGACGCGGTCTTCATCGCCACCTGCTTCCGGTGCGCCGAGGCGGCGATCGTCCGGAACGAGCTCCGCCGTTTCATCCACGAGGAGTCGCGCCTCCCCGTCGTGTCCTACTCGTTTACCGAGCGGACGACCTCCGGGACGCTGTTAACGCGGATGGAAGCCCTCGTCACTATCGCCCGGCGGC
This sequence comes from uncultured Methanospirillum sp., assembly GCA_964386835.1. Taxonomy (GTDB): domain Archaea; phylum Halobacteriota; class Methanomicrobia; order Methanomicrobiales; family Methanospirillaceae; genus UBA288. The sequence goes on along the minus strand of CAYLUL010000194.1, from coordinate 109 downwards.
GGGCCCTGCTCGCCCGCGAGCGGCAGGAGGGGATCACGCTCGGCCTCGACTCAGGGTCGGCCACCACGAAGGCGATCATCATGAAGGACAACGAGGTGATCGGGACCGG
>CAYLUL010000193.1:0-3160 GCA_964386835.1 uncultured Methanospirillum sp. | reverse complement strand
TACCAGGGGGTCTCGGGGGCCTTCTTCGAGATGTTGACACCCTTGATCGAGGACATCGGGATGAAGAGCGTCTCCGAGGGCTTGAACCCGACCATCGACATCAGGGCCGAGAGGTCCTTCTTGACCTCCTCGAACCGCTTCTCATCGTAGTTGACCGCGTCCATCTTGTTGACGGCGACGATCAGCTGGTTGATCCCGAGGGTTCTCGAGAGGAAGACGTGCTCCTTGGTCTGGTCCATGACGCCATCAGGCGCAGCAACGACCAGGACGGCCGCGTCTGCCTGAGAGGCGCCAGTGATCATGTTCTTGACGAAGTCGCGGTGCCCGGGGCAGTCCACGACCGTGAAGTAGAACTTCGCGGTGTCGAAGCGCTTGTGGGCGATATCGATCGTGATGCCGCGCTCGCGCTCCTCCTTGAGGCTGTCCATGACCCACGCGAACTCGAACGAGCTCTTACCCTTCGTCTCCGCTTCCTTGCGGTAGTTCTCGATGATGTGGGGTGCGACCGCTCCGGTCTCGAACATCAGCCGTCCGACCGTTGTCGACTTTCCATGGTCGATGTGGCCGATGACGGCCAGGTTCATGTGAGGCTTGTCAGCTGCCATAGATATGTGCTCCAATCGTGAACGGACGGTACAGCATCCTGTCCGGTCGACGCGAGTATTACATATTCGAGACACATCTATATAAAATCTGGCCAATTCCTTCTTCCAGCTCTCGTGGCAGGAATTACAAATCGAACAACAGAATATTATCCGTTCTCGAACCAATACACTTCAATCATGAAGACCCTGCCGATGAAAAAGGAATCAGGCGGTGACAAGGCCTTTGTTGACTGCGCTGGCACCGAACGGTCGGTTCACCGGTTCTGCGGCTACTGCCAGCATTGCACCGGGATCAGAGTGGGCCGCCGTCTGATCCCCGCGCCCCAGGGGCGCGCCATGACCGAGGTACGGCGCGGCACCGCCCCGGACGAGAACCTGATGCAGGCGGCGATGATGTTCAACTCCTATGTACGTGATGGCAGTGCCGTCGAATGCGACGACGACGAGGGTGAGGGGTACCGGGCCCGCTATGGGCCCTGAGGGGCTCTGTCCTCGAATTCCATTTTTATCTTCTCTTTCAACTGATCAAAGTTCAGTTCATCGAGTTGTTCGCCGAGCAGACGGTTTGCCCGCGACTGCCGATAGACCCAGTAGATCACTCGATCGACAACGCCGACCACCTTCTCGGGGGTGTCGACCCGGATCAGTTCACGGCCGACGACGGGGTGCCGACCGCTCCTTCCTCCAACCCGGATCAAATAGTGCCGATCCTCCGCACGGATAAGGCTGAACGGACACGAGTGGATGCACATGCCACAGAGGCTGCATTTACTATCGTCGAGCTGGCAGACACCATTCTTGATCGTGACGGCCCGCTCCCGGCAGTACTGGACGCAGGTGCCACACCCCGTGCAGAGGCCCGGTGTCCTGATCGGACGGATTCGGCCGATGATCCCGATCTCATTGAGAAGCGCGTTGTTGCAGCAGTTCGGGCAGCCGGCAATCGAGATCCGCACCTTGACAGGCAGGTCTTTTCCAAAGAACCGGCGGTCGATCTCCTGCGCAAGGCCGATCGTCTCGACGTTCGCATATTTGCAGCGGTCGGTCCCCGGGCAGGCGACGATGTTCACGACTTCATGCCGCTCGGCGCCGATCGGTGTCCCGTTCGCCTCGAGGTCGCGAGCGAGTTCGTCGATGCGGGCGGGGTCCAGGTGTGGGATCTCGATCGTCTGGCGTGTCGTCAGGTGGACCTGATCGGCACCAAAGCGTTCGGCAATCTCCCCGAAACCGCGGAGCTGATCGATGCTCACGACGCCGGCAGGGAGACGGGTCCGGACGGTCACCTTCTCGGGATCGGCCTGGGTAATGACGCCGCCCCGCGCATGGACGCCCCTATCCATCGGCTGCATGTTGGATCAGGTGAGGCGCCCGCCTACTAAACGATTCGCATCGTCTCGAACTGCTCAAGCAACGAGGGTCAGGACACAGAGGACGGCCGCCCGGGTCAACTCGTGGGATGCCCCGACCAGGTCGCCGTTGATCCCGTCGAAGAGGCGGTACCCCAGTCCCAGCACCAGGAGGGCGATCAGCACGCTCGTCGCGGCACTGGTCAGCAGCGGAACGGTCCCGAGTGGAAGAAGCAGGAGCGGCAGGCAGAGAAGGAATGCCGGAAAGACGAACCAGCCGCGCGCGCGCTCGTGAAGGTACCCGTGCATCCCCTCCCGAAACGGTCGGCCGACCACGGTCAGGACGGCCATCGTGAACCGCCCGAGCACCTCCGCCGCGATGAGGGCAGCGAACGGGAATACTGCAGACTGGAGCCCCGCGAAGGCGAGGAGGAGGGTGGTCATACCGAGCGCGAGTGCGCCAGCCCCCACTTGCCGGTCGAGAAGGGCCCGGACTCTCGTCTCGCGCCCCCCGTGGGCCATCAGCCCGTCGCCGAGGTCGAGCAGGCCGTCGAGGTGGTGGGCGCCCGTCAGGAACAGGATTGCCCCGATGCCGACCGCAGCACCGATCGCCGGGTCCGGAACCGCTATGACGAGCAGCCCGGCGAGACCGCCGACAACGTACCCGGAGAGGGGATAGAGATATGATCGGCGGGCGAAGTGATCGAAGTCCACCGGCCGACCGAGCGGCAGGACCGTACAGAACTGGAGGAGCGCGAGAACCGACCGGATCATCCCTCGACCTGCTCGCTGTACAGCCGCGAGGTGCAGCCGGCGATCAGGCCGGCGACCGCGTCGTCGAGAAACGGTCCGAGGGTCGCCAGAATTCCCGGCTTCTTCTGGTCATACCGCGTGAACTCGAACCGGGCGTAGGTCCCGGCGATCACCTCGGCGATTGCCATCCCGATGATCTCGTCCGCGACGAGGAAGACCGGGTCCGAGGCGAGCTCGGACGTCCGCCGCCGCTCCACGAGCTCCTCCTCGAGCAGGACCGCACCGATCAGAAGGGCCGCGACGTTCGGGTCGCGCAGGTGCCGCTCGAGGAGGGCGTCGAGCCGTCCGCGGGCCGCTTCGGCCCCCATCCCGTGCGGGACGTACAGGGCCATCCCGGCCTCGACGAGCGCCTCACGCGTGATTCCCCTGGCGGCGAGCCGCTCCTCGACCTCGAAC
>CAYLUL010000192.1:0-3160 GCA_964386835.1 uncultured Methanospirillum sp. | reverse complement strand
TTCATGGTCGGACTCGGCCGTTTACATCGTAGCGCAGTGCATCGGAGCGGCGCTCGGCTCGATCCTCTTCGCCCTCTCCGCCGGCCCTGACGCCGTCCTGGTTGGCGGGCTCGGCGCCACCGCGCCCTTCCCCGGGATCGGGATGGGCCAGGCGATCCTCGCCGAGGCGATCGGCACTTTTGTTTTGATGCTCGTCATCATGGGCGTCGCCGTCGACAGCAGGGCGCCGCCAGGCTTCGCCGGGCTCGTGATCGGTCTCACCGTCGGTGGGATCATCACCACCACAGGAAACATCGCCGGCGCCTCGCTCAACCCGGCCCGGACATTCGGACCGTACCTGGCCGACACGCTCTTCGGCGGGGCGAACCTCTGGGTGCACCTCCCCATCTACATCGTCGGCCCCATCCTGGGGGCGGTGGCGGCCGCGTTTCTCTACGACTGGCTCTCAAGCGACTGAGTTCGCGAGGGACCGACCACACATTTTTTCTCGAAACGAGAACGACACCAGGTACCCACTCATGATCCGTCTCCTCTGTGTCGACGACGAGCCGATGCTGCTCACCCTGTGCCGGCGATACCTCGAACGGACTGGAGAGTTCACGGTCGAGACAGCCGACTCAGGGGAGGATGCGCTCGAACGACTCGGAGCAAGAGACTTCGACGCAGTGGTCTCGGATTACCAGATGCCCGGCATGAACGGGATCGAGCTCCTCTCGGCGATCCGCAAAGGGTCGATGATCCCGTTTATCCTCTTCACCGGCCGGGGACGGGAGGAGGTGGTGATCGAGGCCCTGAATCGGGGTGTTGACTTCTACCTCCAGAAAGGGGGCGACCCCCGCGCCCAGTTCGCAGAACTCGCCTCGAAATGCCGGCAGGCGGTCGCCCGGCGATCTGCCGAGAGGGCAGTTCACGAGAGTCGGGAGCTGGTGCGGGCACTCCTGGACGCATTTCCGGGGGTCGCACTGCTCATTGAGCCTGACGGTCGGTTGCTCGCAGCCAACCAGGCCGCGTTCACTGCCTGGAGCGCCATCGAAAAAGAGTGCATCAGCAGGTCTATCTTCGATTTGATGGGATCGCCCGTCGAGGTCGGGCGGCGGAGCGCGGTCGAGAAGGCCGTGCGAACCGGGCACCCAGTCCGGTATCGCGACAATCGGTACGGCCGCACCCAGGACGCCCTGATCACCCCCATCGCCGGCCCCGATGGGACGGTGAGACGAATCGCGATCTTCTCCATGGACATCACCGAGCAGGAGGCGGGAGAGAGAGCGCTCCGGACTGCCGCCGCGCGCATCAGGGCGCTCCTCGAGGTCGCCCCACAGGCCATGATCCTGGCCGATCAGGATGGAGTGATCCTGGACCTGAACGGTCATGCCGCCACCCTCCTTGGGCGACCCCCAGACACCCTGATCGGGCAACGCCTCGCCGACAGGGAGCCCCCCGACCGGCGGGTGCAGCTCGAGGAGGCATTCAGGGAGATCGTCAGAACTGGCCATCCGGCCCGGTTCCGACAGGCTCTCGACGGGGTAACCCTGGATTGTCTACTCAAGCCCATCCTGGGAGACGATGGTGGCGTTCGCGAGGTGGCCATCCTCGTTCGCCGGCATTCATCAAGCGATATCGAGCCCGTTTAGACCTGAAACGCGCCGTCGGCGAGCCAGATGTGGCGAAGGTCTTTGCCTTTTCTTTCCCCGCGTCTCCGCTCCCGAACAGCGCGAGCCGGCACACCGCTGACGACGGTCCCCGCCGGGACGTCACGGGTGACCACGGCGCCTGCGGCGACCAGGGCTCCCTCCCCGATCTCAACGCCGGGCAGGATCGTGGCACCGGACGCGATCTTGGCGTCGTCATTGATCACGACGGGCGCGTACGATCGCGCCTCGTGGTCCGCCTCTCCATGACCATGGGTGAAGATCCGGACGTGTTCGGCAAGCCCGACCCGGTCACCAATCCGGATGCCACCTTTCGCATCGATGAACGTGCCCATGTTGATAAAAAGCGCATCACCGGCTTCGATCATCCTACCGAAGTTGAAACGAACGTTCTCGCAGACGATAAAGCCCGTCCCGCACCTTGAAAAGAGGCGCTCGGCGATCATCCGGCGAACGGGAAAAGCCACGTTCACGAAGAGGGAGAACGGTGAGCGATCGAGGGCCTCCCAGAGGAGGGAGAGGTATCGTTCTTGCTCGGAGAGCGGCACAGATCCAGGGGGGAGGGGCAGGTACTCGCAGTACAGCCGACCCTCATCGATGAGGCGCGGGTCGACTGGAAGGCCCAGCAGGTTGAGGAGGCGCACGGTGGCGGCGTGATCGGGACCCCGGGAGAGTTCGGCCTCGAGGTCGGCGAGGAGCCGCGGCACCCACCGGCCATCAGTCTGGTCCATGGGAGAGGATCGCCCTCGCGGGAGTTAAGGGCAACCCCCGCGTCGACCTGGCTCATCCCCTCACGGTGCCGTTCACGACCGGGAGATAGGTACCGGCACCAATCCAGTAGGTCCCGTCCACGTCCCGTACATAGCTCATCTTCGGCTCGACAGCCAGGCCGTGCGCCGGGTTCGGGTAATCGTAGTAGACGAATCCCCCGCCCCGCTTCGCCAGGTCGATCTCGACCCGGGTATAGTACTGGCCGGTCGAGTCGACGAGATCATGAAAGCTCGTTCCGATCTTATCGGGCTGGAACGGCAGGGCGAGCGCCACCCCCTGGTAGTCGAGGGCATAGATGTACGCCTCCCCGGAGGCGAATGAACCAGCCCGATCGTTGAACTCGGCAAGGGCCCGCTCCTTTCCGACCGTACGGGCGTGGGCCGCAGCCTGCTCGACAAAGGTGGCCAGGCCCTCCCGGGTCGAGAGGTTGGTGGCGTTCGCGGCCAGACGAGCCGTGTAGTACCCTGAGCCGAGGAACCAGTCGCCCATGCCGACCACGTAACAGGTCTTCGGCTCGACGGCAAAGCGGTCAGCGGGGTTCGGGTAGTACAGCTCGTAGAACCCCGAGCCGTTCCGCGCTGCCGCGATCGCGGCCTGGATATACTTTGTCCCGTGGATGTCCGCCGCGTCCGACCGGTTCACCCCGACCAGTTCGGGCTGAAACGGGAGGGCGAACGTGGTCCCATTCATCCCGTACGCAAAGACGTAGAGGTCGTCCTCCACGAACGAACCGTTCGGGT
>CAYLUL010000191.1:0-3170 GCA_964386835.1 uncultured Methanospirillum sp. | reverse complement strand
TGGTCAGGGCGATCGCATCGACCCGGTCATGGACGTTTTTAACGAGCGCAACACACTCCTCGACCGACCGGCGTCTCCCCTCCTGGTGCGGCACGGTGCAGTACTGGCAGCGGTATCGACAGGTTGGGGTGACCGTGATGAAGGCCTGGCGAGGGCAGTGCAGACCGACCGGTTCGACCTGGCCCGCGGTTGACTCGCCTGCGTAATCGAGCCGTGCGCGGCCATCTGGCTGAACCACGAGCGTAACCACGGCGTTGTCGGCGATTGGAAGCCGGACCCTCACGTCCCCGGTGGAAAAGAAGACAGCACCGCTGCCGCCGGCGCCCGGACCGGCGGTCGAGTCGGCGAGGACGTGCTCGGGGAGGGTTCCGACCACCCGGCACCCGCCTGCGAAGAGGGCCTCCTCCTTCAGCCTGGTCCATCGCATAGTTCGAGCGCCTCGTCGTAACGCGTATAGAACGGGATCGCCGCGATGGCGCCGATGACCCCTCGCCCCTCCAGGTGGAGCGAGAGCCCGGGGATCCCCTTCACCCCGTCGACCGCTCCCCCGTTCACCTCGCCCCGCTTCACCGCGTCGGCAAAGGGCTGGAGAGAGCACGGGTCAAATCCCGTGAAGACCGCCATCCCGGTCTCGTTCGAGAGTGTATGCTCCTCGAGCAGGTGCCTGACCCGCTCGGCGAGGGCTGCCGGGTCCCTCGAGGCGAACTCGAGTACGATGGCGACGCAGTTCTTGGTCCGGAACCGGACCGGATAGAGCTGCACGATCGTGTGCGACAGATACACGTCCTCATCGCTCTCCACCGCCCGGCCGATCCGGTGGGCGAGCGTCCAGGTTGCTCCTTCCTCGGGGGTGTCGGTGTCATCGATGCCGATCAGCACCCGTTGCCTCTCCGGGAGCCAGACCGTGGACCCTGCACGGCGTCCTCCGCCGCATGGGTCGGATTCGGCCCGGTCGATCCCGCCGGCGGCGGACCTCGAACCGGCTGCCCCGACACCGCCGCCGCCAAGCCCGACATAGGTGACCGCGACCTGCCCGTCACTTCGGGCCACGCCGGAGATGCCCGCCGGAAACCGCGACCCCTCGAGCGGAAGCTCCACCTGTCCTTCAGCGAGGAGGTAGCGCATGGAAGGGCCGACGCATCGTACCGCCCGAACGAGCGGGCTCTTCTGATAATGGTGGCGGGACCACATCGCGCCGCCGAGACAGTCGTAGAACTCCACCAGCTCGACCTCGCCCGGTCCGCCGGTGACGGCGATCAGTCGCCGATAGGGCACGGTGAACGGATCAGAGATGCTCACCATAGAGCCCTGCCGCCTCGGTCCCCTCGTTTGCCCAGAGTAGTGCGCCAAGTGCACCGATCCGTCCCTTGCCTCCATTCGGGTCGAGGAATCGAACCCCAAGGCGTTCCGCCATCCTGGCGGCATCATCGATGGTCAGAATCTCGGTCTTGACCTGACCCATCTCCTCTTCGGCGGCAGGGTGGACGATTCCTTTCCGAACGGCAATCCCGGCGTCTGGGGAGAGCGAATGCTCCTTGACAAAGGCCACGATGAACGCCTCGAGTGCGCTCACCTGCTCAGGCCGGACGGCGTAGACGAGTGCGGACCCGACGCAGTTCGTGGTCTTGTTCGGGACCTCCGGATTGAGCTGCACCAGGCGCATGCCGAGGAGATGGGTGTCCTCGATCGGGTTCGCGGCGGCGCACTGGAGTGCGAGCACCCACGTCGCCCCTCCGGCCGAGGTGTCGGTGTCGTCGATCCCGAAGACCACCTTTTCGTACGCAGGTGAGTAGATCTGGACGCGGTTCTCGCGGGCCCCGCCAACCTGGAGGTCTGCCTCCGTTGGGTAGACGGCCCTGGTCACCCCGGGCGCCTGCGGCAGACAGGCTGCCACCCCAACCCCTGCACCGGCGATACCGGCCCAGCTCGTGACCACCTCACCGCCCTCGAGCTCCACAGCCTCGAGGGCCTGGCCTCCGCTCTTCGCTTCGGCCGGGCCGAATCGGACGGGATACCGTCCAAGCCGGGTCAGGATCCTGAGGGTTGAGCCGTCGACCGAGCAGGAAGTGATCGCACCTCCTGCCCGCTGCCGGTTCATCGCGTCCCATTCGACAGGACCGCGGGCCCGGCACGTCTCGCGAATCTCAGCCACGCCTGCAGCCTGGTCAACCATCACGAGGAACCGTTCAGAGAAGAGCGCACCGAAACGCTCCCTGACTTCAGAGGGGGTGAGCGTGATCATAATATCGCCGAAATATTCGTTAACAGAATTGTCGGCAACATGTTATTTAATGTCTTCCAACCCGCCCTCCCCGACGCCGAGTGGGTGTTCGTCCGATTCATGTACTTTCGTCTCGTCGTCGATTCTCGGAGGATCTGGCTTCCTTATCGACCTTCATGGATCCTCTTCGGGACAGGGGCATATGTCCCGTTCTGTATCTCTAAAAAAAGCATCTCCCTGCCGGTGGATACGAAAATGGCTCAAGGATTCTCCGTCGTTTTCGAGTCTCGCTCTATGTTGTATTTAAATTGAGTGGCTAAAGGGGGAGGTCGATACACTCCTGAATCTCCATTGTGAATGATATTTGGCCGTATTTGATGAAATAAAGGTCAATTTTTAGTTTGGTCAAAAAAGGAACGTATTTATATGCCGAAGTTCTTGTATTGTGCATAGAGGGTGTTAGATGAACGTTCGGACCAAACTTATCTTTGTTCTCCTGTTCTTCGGATGTTCACTTCTCGTTCAATCCGCGTTCGCTGCGACGACTGTTGCCGCGAGCGACGCCAGTGCGGCCTCGAAGGCCGGTGCTGATTTTGTGTGCGACGGGAACGGTGACCAGGAACAGATCAATAACGCCCTTGTGCGCGGAGGGGAGATCATCCTCACCGAGGGAACATTCCGTACCTCGGGGACAATCTATGTCAAGGGGAATTCGATCTTCCGGGGCCAGGGGCCGGACAAGACTGTCCTCTCCATGGCCGGCGACTATGCAGCACGGGTGGATATATCCCAGCCCAGTGTGACCGTGAGCGATTTCAAGATCACGAACCGCGGCTGGCTTATGATCACGACGTCGAACGTGAAGGTGCATGACGTCACAATCCAGGACTCCAAGAAGACCGCCCCCACCGTCAATGGCATGTTCTTCGTCTGGGCAGATGGCCGGGTG
>CAYLUL010000190.1:2762-3214 GCA_964386835.1 uncultured Methanospirillum sp. | reverse complement strand
CCGGAATGCCCGCCTTCGCGGCGTACTGGGAGAGGCTCGCGGAGGTGTTCCCCGTGGAGGCACAGGCCACCTGAGTCATCCCGAGTTCGAGGGCCATCGAGACACCCACGGTCATCCCCCGATCCTTGAACGAGCCCGACGGGTTCATCCCCTCGTGCTTCGCATACAGGTGTGGCAGGCCCAGCTCTTTTCCCAGGCGCTGGAGGTGGTAGAGTGGCGTCCCCCCCTCTTGAAGCGTCACCGGGTTATTCTTCACGGGAAGAAGTTCGCGGTATCGCCAGACCGAGAGGGGTCTCCGGCGCCAGCGAGAGCGATCGATTGAGATCTCGTCAAGCGGGTACTCGACAGCGAGCAGGTGCCCGCAACGGCTGCAGGTATAGACGATCTGATCGGCCGGATAGGTCGCGGCGCAGTGGACGCAGACGAGGCGGTACATGCAGAAAATCTATTCG
>CAYLUL010000190.1:2416-2752 GCA_964386835.1 uncultured Methanospirillum sp. | reverse complement strand
CATGAGCTCATCGGCCTGACGACCTGGTCACGAGGAGAAAGAGCGCCCAGAGCAGACAGAAGAGAAAGACCGAAAGGTGGACCACCGTCTCCGTCGCCGCGCCGAACTGATGTTCCAGGAGCAGGCACCCCCACATCGAGCACCCGAGTGCGGTGGCGAAGACCCGGGGGCGGTAGTCAGTCCGCCCACCGGTGCGGAGCCGGCCCCTGAGCCGCCACCCGCTCACCGGGTAGAGCCATGCGATCCCGGCGGGTGTGCAGGAGTCCTCGGCGAGGTGGAGGAAGGCACCCACGGCAAAGCCCGCGAGTGCGAATGCGAGGACCTGGTCGGGGGTCC
>CAYLUL010000190.1:0-2406 GCA_964386835.1 uncultured Methanospirillum sp. | reverse complement strand
CCGTCCGATGAGGAAGAGCGCGGCAACGATGTAGACGCAGGTGAGCAGGGTGATCACCGCGATGCCAAGCAGGGAGTGGAGAATCCCGCGATGGCCGGCTCGAAGCCGTCCCCTCGATATGATCCAGCAGAGACCGGCCGCAGGATAGTACTCGCCGTACCGGATCAGGTAGCCGAAGAACGGTAGGATCCGTGCGGCGCCGTTCACGAACCGGCGGGAGACCCCCGAAAGGCCCCGTATCTGGGTGTGAAAGATGGCCGCATCGGTGGCGTCCGCGTCAGGGGCAAGTGACCCGACGAAGAGGCCGAAGAGGAGGACCGCTACCTCGGCGGGAGCAAAGGATCCCAGGTGAGGGGCGAGGAGGAGGCCGCCGGAGAAGAGGGTGATGAGGACGTGCTGGTCGCCGCGCACCTTTCTCAGCGCTCCCGGGGGCCACGGGCCGGGTCGGGCCCCTGTCGCGCTGCCGTGATCAGGTCATGATCGATCTCCACGACGAGAAGGCCCTCCTCCTCGTCCGCCGCAGCGCAGACTTCGCCTTCAGGATTGGCGACGGCCGATCCCCCGGAGTAGGCCCCGACCGGTGTCCTGCCGCGGGCATACGATACCCCGGCCACATAGAGGCGGTTGTCCAGCGCCCGGGCTCGGAGAAAGAGATGCCAGTGGCGGAGCCGCTCCTCGGGCCAGGCGGCGACGACCAGGACCACGTCCGCCCCGAGCGCCCGGTAGTCGGAGAAGTCTCCGGGGAACCGGAGGTCGTAGCAGATCGCGAGGCCGAAACGAAGACCGTCGCATTCAAAGACCGATGGACCGTCCCCAGGCTGGTATGCCCCCTCCTCGCCCCCCGGTGTGAAGAGGTGCCGCTTGGCATAGGTGGCCATGGTCGTGCCGCTCGCATCGATTGCGATCGCCGTGTTCCGTGCGCCGCCTTTCACCCGCTCCCGGATCGAACCGACAAGTCCGATCCGGTTGCTCCGAGCGCACTCCTTCAATGCGCCGGCATGGTCTCCGTCCACGCTCTCCGCCCCGGCGGCAGACGTGGGGTCCCACCCAAACAGCACCTGCTCCGGAAAGACGACGAGCGCGGCACCCGCGTCCGCTGCGCTCGCGGCATAATGGGCGATCTGGGCCAGGTTGGCGGCCGCGTCCCCCCACACTGGGAGTATCTGGGCGAGGGCGATCCGGATCGTCATCGGCTCCCTCTCTCTCTCCGGTAGTCGGCGACGAGCAGGACGATCGCTCCGATCACGACGAGCACCAGGACGGTCATGATCAGCATGGTATCCCCCGGGACGATGACCCCGGTGAGGCGGGCCACGATCACCACCCCGGCCAGGGCGAGGCTCCCTGAGAGGAGGATCACGCCGATCGAGGGGAGGTCCCACTCCATCAGGGACCTCCCGCGAGGAGTGGGAAGGCGACTTTCAGCCCGTCGATCACGAACTCGACCGCGATCGCGATCAGGAGGATACCCATCAACCGGTTCACCACCCGGAACTCCCGCTGGCCGACCCGCCGCACGATCGCTTCAGAGTGTGCCATCATCAGGTGCGTGAGCCCGGAGGTGATGACGATCGAGAGGAGGACGATTCCGTACGCCCAGATACCAAGGTCTGCTGCGTCATCCATCAGGACGATCACGGTGGTGATCGCCCCCGGGCCGGCGATCATTGGGATCGCGATCGGCATGATCGAGACATCGTCATCCCCTTCGTACTTTTCCGTTGCCGTCACCTTCGACCGTGACATCTTCGCGTAGACCATCTCCATGCCGATGGAGAAGAGGAGGATCCCACCGCCGATTCGGAACGCCGCCAGGGAGATGCCGAACAGGACCAGGATGCCACCGCCGAGGAGGGCAAAGGCGACCAGGACGATCAGTGCATACCAGCTCGCCTCTCGGGCCACTTTCCGTTTCTCGGACAGTTCAAACCCGGAGGTCATCGAGACATAAATCATCGTCGCTCCGAGCGGGTTGACGAGCACCAGGAGCGACGAGAGCGAGAGCAGGATGAAACTGACGGGATCCGCCGCCATGACGAAGATTTTGGCGCTCCGATTATTAATGAATTGAGGTAAAAAGGGGTTATTCGACGAGATCGCCCGCAGGCATCTGGTCGAGTGGACGGATCTTCGTGAAGACATCGATGTTCATCGACCCCAGCTTGCCGTCTCGGTTGAAGTAGTACTCCGCGATGCGGTTCTGGTTGTCGTACCAGCTGAACCAGAAGTTCAGCTTCACGGTCCGCTTCTCGTACCCTGGAAGGGAGGTATAGGACTGTCCAGAGTCGGTGATCACCACGTCCGCATCCGAACTGATCACCGCGTTCTCATCGATCCGATTTCCGAAGAACTGGATCTTGTTCCACCGGTCGCCCCGGTAATACCACGGGAGCGGCCAGTAGTTCT
>CAYLUL010000189.1:0-3242 GCA_964386835.1 uncultured Methanospirillum sp. | reverse complement strand
CGACAACATCACCTGTGATACGGGAACGGAGAGTGAAGATGGCGATGCGGAGCGCGAGACAGAAGCGGGCCAGCAGCACCTCGACGATGACATCACCTGAGGGTGTCACCGAGAAAAAGGTAATAAAAGCCAATTTTTTTACCCTTTCCCGGCGATCTCTCTCGTACGACACCTGACCTCTTCGCCGCGATGATACCCGGTCCGTCCTGGGCATGGTTCGCTCCCGCCGTCATCGTCCCTCCGGTCCTCTACATGGTCCTGGGACGAGGAGTCACCGAGCGCTGGCAGCCGGTCCTGTTCGCAATCGCTCTCTCGCTTGCCCTCTATGCGGTCCCTCCCGCCGGACGGGAAGGCGCAGGATTCCTGCTCCTGGCCGTGACGGCATCGCTCGCCACCCTCGTATCCTTTCCTGCTTTCTCGTACGCGCTCGACCGGATCTCCCGGTCCATGGCGGTCCTGGTGGCGGGACTGGTCTCGATCGTTCTCCTCTTTATCCTGATTCCGACCCCCCTAACCGGTCTTGGCGTCCTCATCTCGGGAGTAGCCGGGATTGGAGCCCCCGCATCCTGGTCTGTCGCCTCGCTCGCTCTCTTTCTTTTTGCCCTGCTCACATCCGGAATCGGGTATTCGCTCGTGTTGTTTATCGACGAGGTCGCGGACCGAATGTCATCCATCGTCTCGGGCCTTTTCTTTGGCCTCCTCCTCATGCTCGCCTCCCTCGTGGTTGGCGAGGCGGTCATGGGAGGGCTTCTCGCGCTCACGGTCCTTCAATTCATACGCCTTGTCCCCGAGAAAGGAGTCCATATGCTCCTGCTGTTCCCAGTCACCGCTGGGGCGATCGCGCTCACGGCGTTTACGGAGTCCGCTCCCGCATTAGTCGGGTCCGAGTCCCTGGTCATCCCGCTCCTCGTTCCGGCGCTCGCGGTGATCGCCCCGTTTGTCATGCTGGAACCCCGGGTCCTCACCCGGCGCGAGGGAGTGGGAACGGTCTTGTGCGCGCTCATCGTCCTCCCGACGGTCTCCATTCTCCAGGAGTGGAACCTGGAGGTCGCCGCACTCAACCGCTTCGGCGCCATCTTCACCGAACATCTTGCCTTCGAGCCGGCCCTCCTCCGATGGGGGGTGCTCTACATCGAGGTGCTGGTCATCGCCCTGGCGTTCTACCTGCTGGTGATGATGGGGCTCTCCGCCTACCGGCGGCCTGTTAGCGGTGCCTGAAGGCCGCGTCCTCGTTTATATCAGGCCATTCCCGCACCGCTGAAATCAGGTCGTCCGGGCGCTCCTCGATCACGTCCACCTTTCCCCGATAGACGTGTCCCGTATCGCCGTCGATCGAGATCACCTCTCCTTCGCGGACTACAATGGTCCCGAAGAGGCATCGGTGACGAGCGGTGTCGACGACCAGGTTCTGGCAGTTAACAACACAGACCACACCGAGCTGCCGGGCAACCACCGCAGCGTGGGAAGTTCGTCCACCACGTGCCACGAGCAGGCCGATCGCTGCTTCAATTCCTCGGATGTCGTCGGGGGATGCCGTTGGACGGACCAGGACCACCGGTCCGTCGACCGCGTCCTTCTCCGCTCGTTCAGCCGAGAACGCACACGTTCCGATGGCGACACCCCCCGATGCCGGCGTCCCGTTCGCCACCGGGGACCGCTCATCACGAAGCCGCCTTATGGTGATATCGTTCACGTTGATATCAACAAGTCGTCGCGCCCCCTCACGTTCGTCGATCAACCCTTCTCGAACAAGATCCACGGCGATCTGGAGAGCGGCGAGCGGCGTCCTCTTCCCTGCACGGCACTGCAGGACAAAGAGCCTCCCCTCCTCGATGGTGAACTCGAGGTCGACAAGGTCGGCGAACTCCTTTTCGAGGACGGTTCCGATCGTTTGCAGGGCAGCATATTGCTCGGGCATCACACGGGCAAATGTCGCCTGGTCATGGCCGGCACGATCCCCGGAAACCACCTCCTCGCCTTGCGCCCCAAATCGGAAGTCCAGGGTGAGTTCACGGGCCCCGTTCCAGGGGTTGCGAGTGAATGCGACCCCGGCACCGGAGGCGGCCCCAAGGTTGCCAAAAACCATCGCCTGAACGACCACTGCAGTCCCGGTGGCATCGCCCGCCAGCCCGAGCTTCTTGAAGGTCTCAGCGCGGGGGCTCTCCCACGAAGCGATCACCGTCTCGGTGCAGGCGAGGAGCTGGTCCATGGTGTCGAGTGGGAAGAGCAGCCCTGTCTCCGCGAACAGCCGTTCAAACCGGGTGGCTGCTTCACGGACCCCCGTCGTGCCGAGTTCGCTCTCGTCAGGAACTCCTTCGTGCTCCATCACCTCGTGGAGGATCTCAAGAAACCGTGAAGGCTCGAGTCCGCGAACCACCTCGCCATACTGGGCGAGGAACCGCCGGTACGAATCCCAGGCGAACCGCGGGTTTC
The DNA here is from genome assembly GCA_964386835.1 of uncultured Methanospirillum sp. GTDB lineage: Archaea > Halobacteriota > Methanomicrobia > Methanomicrobiales > Methanospirillaceae > UBA288. The sequence goes on along the minus strand of CAYLUL010000189.1, from coordinate 809 downwards.
CCGTCAGGTAGACCAGTCCGCCGACGGTATCGCGGTTGAGCCCAACGTTCAACACCGTCTCCATGATGCCGGGCATCGAGACCGCCGCACCGGAACGAACTGAGACGAGCAGGGGCCGGCGAGGCGAGCCGAACAGGAGGCCGGTCGCCTCCTCCAGGTGAGATATGCCCTGGCGAAGGAGGACCTGGACGTCTGGGGGCAGGACCCGACCTTCGGCGAAGAACTCCTCGCAGACCTCCACCGAGAGGGCAAAGCCCGGCGACACCGGGACACCCGCTTCTGCCATCCGGGCCAGGGCCGCTGCCTTGTTTCCAAAGAGCGAGACCGGGACCTCGCCATAGACCCGGTTCGGACCGAAGAAGACGCACCGTTCCATCATCGTCTCATCTCTCCGAAGATATTGTCGTGAAGAACGTAGACCGCCTTCATCAGCGCGTTGGTCGACTCCTCGATCAACCGGGAGAGCTCAGCATAGACACGGAGCGAGGTACTGTCGGGCTGTTCAACCAGAAGTGCTCGTTCAAGCCGGCGCCAGGCGTTGTCACACTCCTGCTCGAGTCCAATCACCCGATTCGTTGCAGCCAAAAAGTCCTGCATTTCATCACGCGATGAGCCCGAATGGGCGTACTGGGCGGCGGTGACCGTCCTGATGAACTCGCGTGTGGACGCCACCGCGAGCGCGATCATCTCTTCGAGCCCGCGGAGGATCTCGACTGAGTAGCCCGTATCCGGGATCAGGGTGGAGTAGAAGCAACCCTCCTCGAGGAAGTCCAGGGCATCGTCCTGTGCCGTAATCAGGTCGACAAAAT
>CAYLUL010000188.1:0-3294 GCA_964386835.1 uncultured Methanospirillum sp. | reverse complement strand
GGCAACAACCGTGACAACGACAACCACGACAACAGCGACACCGACACAAACACCGACTCCGACCGTAACGCCGGTAACCGGGGAGACCTATCGCTTCACCGGGGCTTGGGGAACCTTCGGATCTGAAAACGGACAGTTCCACCACCCCGTTGGGGTCTGGATCGACGATTCTGGTACGGTCTATGTCGCCGACGAGGGGAACCACCGGGTCGAGCGATTCACGTCCTCCGGAGCCTTCCTTGGGATATGGGGCAGTTATGGGTCCAGGGACGGGGAGTTCGATCAACCCTGGGGGATCGCGCCGGACAGCGGAGGGAATGTCTACGTCGCCGATTCCTTCAACCACCGGGTCGAGCGGTTCACCCCGACCGGCACCTTCCTCGGAAAATGGGGGAGTTACGGCGTCTCGAACGGCCAGTTCAAATATCCTAACGGCCTGGCGTCGGACAGCGCGGGAAACCTCTACGTGACCGAATACCACAACCACCGCGTCCAGAAGTTCACCTCGACGGGCGCCTTCGTCACGAAGTGGGGCAGAAACGGCGGCGCGGGCTCGTCGGGCACCGGGGACGGAGAGTTCAATACCCCTCTGGGCATCGCTGTCGACGGTGACGGGTACGTCTACGTGGCCGACAGGAACAACCACCGCATCCAGAAGTTCACCTCGAGCGGCGTGTTCGTCACGAAATGGGGAACCCTGGGCACCGCGAACGGCCAGTTCTCATCGCCCTGGGGTGTCGCGGTGGATGACGCAGGGTTCGTCTACGTGGCCGATACCGGTAATAACCGGATCCAGAAGTTCACCTCGGGCGGGGCCTTCGTTACGAAGTGGGGGACCGCCGGGGTCGGGAACGGCCAGTTCAACCAGCCGCAGTGCCTCGCGGTCGATCACGTCGGCACGGTCTTCGTATCCGATTATGGCAATCACCGCGTCCAAACCTTCGTGAAAGAGGGAGCGACGCCGGTAGTCGTCCCTGGCATGTCCTCCGCACCGCGCGACCTTGACAAGGACGGAATGTACGAGGACGTCAACGGCAATGACCGCAAGGACTTCGCCGACATCGTGCTCTACTTCAACCAGATGACCTGGATTGCAGCGAACGAGCCTGTCGAGGCGTTCGATTACAATGCCAATGGTCGTATTGACTTCGCCGACGTGGTCTGGCTCTTCAACCACCTCTAATTTTTATTACTGTCAGATTCATCTCGAGCCGCATGTTCTGCTCGGCGGCCCCGTGTGAGAAGCGTGGATGGTTGGCGATACGAAGCCGTTGAACCATACTGGGTGGTGGATTTGACGAGATGACGGAACGGATTGTGCCTGGTCCATGGTGCTAGGATGCGGTTGTTGCGCGGGCATCGCCCGCCAGGTAACCGCCGAACGTGAGGATGAAGAGTATGACCGGGTAGGCGATCCACCGTTCGAGCCCACCGGGGCCGAAGATGGTCATCGGGCTTGCACCGCCCATGACGTAGTAGGAGAGCAGGGTCAGGAGCGAGATCACACCGAGAACGGCCATCATGGAGCGGAGTGGTGAGCGGACCACGGTTGCGGCTGCTATAGCCGAACAGGCCCCGGCAACGAAGGTAAGCAGGGCCGAGAGCGCGTGGATGTTGCCCCAGTTCCCGGGAAAGACCCCGACCAGGAACGCACCCAGGCCAAAGAGCCCGAGCGGGATCGTGACGGTCCTGACAAAACCGGCCCGGAAAAGGGCGAACGTGGCCCCGAGCACGAGCAGGCCCGTGGCGAGCATGCTGGCGTTGAAGATGGTGGCCGACGGCTGGTGGATGACGCTGTCCGGCGGTCGCGTCGCGCCGAGGTCACTGATATCGTTCTGGGCTGTGCTGTACCCGGGATACAAGGTCTCAGCCGAGATGATGCCCATCAGGACGATGCATCCGGCGAGGACAAGAAAGGCGCCGGCGATCGAGACGATCCGACTGATGGCGGTGGTGGTCTCCTTCATCTGAATCGCACCGCTTAATATCTATTAATACATATTCGTTGCGAAATATATCTGACAAAAGGCCGAGTATCGAGAGATTGATCATTCCCTCACACCGGTTGAGAATGAAGGTGAGCAGAGATGTGATCATTCGGGTCTTTTTTCCCGTTCAAGTGTGGTTTCTCATTCATCTGCTCGCCTGACGGCTCGAGTTCTGTGCCGGCATCGGTACTGTTGAGAGATGTGATCCACCAGGGGATGCTTATCGAGGACTTCTTGATCGACCTCCTCTTCCCCCACCTCCTGCTCTGATGTTTCATGGTGATCGACCAGTTGACGGGACCACTCCGTCCGGAGTTCGCCGGCACGATGAGCTTGTCGCACTCAGCCATCGACGATCTCGCAGTACCCCGACGATCGCCTCTCGATTTACCTCGCCCTCTCCCGGACACAGAACCGGGTGATCGCCGAGGAGACGCTGCGCGACGTGCGGAAGCCGATGGGAATCGCGACTTTCACGCTCGCCGATGCGCTGTCCGATGAGATCCGGGCCGGCCTGCCGATAAGGCGAGGCTACAGGAATGGCCGGGGTGTCTTGCTCTTCAACGATCAGATCGTTCGGCCCACATCGGGCCGGTTCCAGTACCGGCAGAGGTCGGGGTACTGCAGCAGGAACCCTACAGCCCGGAGCCGAGATCACCGAGTCCTGATGGGATCACTCCTCTGCATCGTCCCCCTTGGTCTCATCCCCGTGCAGCACGAGGTAGCTGTTCACGGCGAGGGACATGGGGACAGGTCGATCCTCGATAAACCCTCTATCGGCCAGTTCGTCCAGGGTCTTGTGGTACTGCTCCTTCATCTCCGCCTCTTTCCGTTCGCGGTCACCGGGAACGTTGGGCCGATAGCAGACGATCGTTGAGAGCTCGTCGTATTCGATGAGGGTGCCGTCCTCGTAGATCCGGGAATGATCGTTGCCCATCCGGTGGTAGGCAAAGTATTCGAGGTATTCGCGCCCCTCGTCCGTTCCGAATAGGTATGTGAGCTCGCCGCTGCTCCCGTATGTCATCGATCCCTTCTTTCGTTCCCGCACGTCCTGCTCGGGCAACTGAAGATGGAAATGCGAGAACTGTTGGGCAAATACCTCGCGGATCTTTTCCAGGTCTGTATCATCGGGCGCCATGATCGAGTTGTTCCTCGGTAATACGGGATATTACGCGGGCATCGACCTTCGCTCTATCGAAGAGTTCCTGCTATTCATCGGCACCGATAGATGGAGGTGATGCACCTCCTGGCGCAGGCGCCATCACAGCGGGCGGCGGCGTCAGCATCGGAGCAGACGGCTGGTCGA
>CAYLUL010000187.1:0-3301 GCA_964386835.1 uncultured Methanospirillum sp. | reverse complement strand
CCTTCTCCCCGATGACCCGGGCCGAGGCCGGCCTCTTCACTCACTGGAAGGACCCCTCTGACCGCTGGGCCGCCATGGCAGCGGCGATCGCCGGACTGGCGAAGGGCGATGTGCTGGTGCCGCCGTCCTTCCCTGTCGCCCTCGCCCGCGGACTCGAGGGGCACTGCAGGGTGGTCGTCGACGACGGGACGATCCAGCGCCTGCGCGCTCGAAAGGTGCCGGGGGAGGTGCAGGAGATCCGATCGGTCCAGCGGGCGAACGAGGCGGCGATGGCTGCCGCGATCAACCTGATCCGTACTGCCGAGGTCCGCGATGGCCTCCTGACCCTTGGCGGTGAAGCGCTGACCGCCGAGCGGGTCCGGGCCGAGTGCCACGTCACCCTCCTTGCGCATGGATGCCGGGCCGCCGACACAATCGTCGCCTGCGGCGAGCAGGCAGCCCAGCCCCACCAGCGGGGCACGGGACCTCTGGCTGCTGACCAGCCGATCGTGATCGACATCTTTCCCGAGGACGAACTCTCGGGCTACTTCGCCGATATGACCCGGACCGTCGTCAGGGGGGAACCCTCCGATGAGGTCCGCGGTATGTTCGAGGCGGTCCGCGAGGCGAAGGCGATCGCGATCGCCCGTATCCGGGTCGGGGTGTCGGGGGCGGAGGTCCACCAGGCGGTCGTCGACCACTTCGCCTCGCGGGGGTACGCGACGGAGGGTCAGGCCGGCTTCACGCACAACCTCGGGCACGGAGTCGGTCTCGAGGTCCACGAACTCCCCACACTTGGCCCGCAGGGTGGTCCGCTCGAGGCGGGGAACGTGATCACAGTCGAACCCGGGCTCTATCTGCCCGGTGCCGGCGGCGTCCGTCTTGAGGACATGGGGCTCGTGACCGTGGACGGGTTCGAGAACTTCACCCGGTTCGACGAGGAGCTGGTGCTGTGAAAGACGACGTCCTCGATCTCTACCGCGAGGCGGGCCGGATCGCGAGCCGGGTCCTCGCAACCGGGGCGGCCCTGGTGCGGCCCGGTGCCGCCGTCCTCGATACGGTCGACGCGCTGGAGGAGATGGTGCTCGAGGCCGACGCTGGCCTTGCTTTCCCGTTGAACTGCTCGTTCAATGAGGCGGCCGCGCATGATACGGCGTCAGAGGGAGACGAGCGAATCTTTTCGACGGGTGACCTGGTCAAGCTCGACCTGGGGGTCCACCTCGACGGCTATGTCGCGGACACTGCGGTCACCATCGACCTCGGCGATCACGGCGAACTGGTCCGGGCGTCCCGGGCCGCCCTCGATGCTGCGATCGCAATCGCCCGGCCCGGTGTCACGACGGGCGAGCTCGGGGGGGCGATTCAGGCTGCGATCGAAGGTCACGGCTACCGTCCGGTCGCGAACCTGACCGGCCACGGCCTGGACCAGTTCCTCCTCCACGGACCGCCCAGCGTCCCCAACGTGGGCCATCCAGGGGGCATGCCGCTCCAGGAGGGGCAGGTTGTCGCGATCGAGCCGTTCGCCTCGACCGGCTCGGGCCTCGTCTCAGAGGCCGTGCGGGTTGAGATCTACGGCCAGGTCGCCGTCCGTCCCACCCGGCTTCCGAGTACACGACGCCTGCTCGAGCTCGTCAGGGAGCGCCGGGGGATGCCGTTCTCCCGTCGCTGGATCGACATGCCGAAACGGGAGGTCGCCCTCGCGAACCTGGTGAAACAGGGGGTCGTGCGGACCTATCCTGTGCTCCACGACATCCCCGGGTCGTTCGTCTCCCAGGCGGAGCACACGCTCGTCATCCTTGAGGACGGCTGCCTCGTCACCACAGCATGAACCATACGCTTATCGACTGAGAAACCGCAAAGATCAGGATACGCATCCATGTCAGCCGACGCAGCCAACGCACCGATTGTGACCGGCGCAGTCTCCGACGAGACCCTGCTCCGGCTCGTGGAGGTGGTCCTCACCGCCGAGGTGTACAACCAGCACCCGAACCTCGACCTGAACGACCTGCCTCCCTCTTCCCGGGAGGTCTTTGGTGTCGGCGGCGCCTCTGAGGCAAAGCGGCCGGTCGCGGTCTCGGAGGCGATGCTCCGGAAGGTCTTCGGCGTTTCGGACGCGGCCGAGCGCCTGAAGAAAAACCCGTTCGTCAGCTACGAGGAGTTCGGCCAGCGCCTCCGAGTGACGGCACTCGCCGAGGCAGCCCGCTGGTTTGCCCGGAAGGGAGGCGCCCCCCTGGTCCGGGATAACCCGGCCCTCGCGTACTACTTCGAGCAGCACGATCCAATTGAGGGCACGACCTACGCTGGCGCCCGCAAGCGCAATCCGAAGTACGAGGAGACCAAGGCGTACCTCGAGCGGCGGATCTCGGCCCTGCTGGCGGAGGACGAGCGGATGCGGTCGGCCCTCGAACTCTGCATCATCTCGGCCCCCGAGGAGATCCGCAAGAGGCTCGACGACCTGGTCCTGACCACCGAGCAGTACACTTCGATCGAGAAGGTGCGGACTGCGCTCGACAACCTCTCCTTTCTCCGGGAGCATGACATCGCCGAGGTCGGCAAGTTCCTCTTCGTCGGCCCCCCCGGCACCGGCAAGACCTCGCTCGCCCTCGCCATGTCGCATGTCCTCGGGATGCCGATCATCGAAGTCCGTATCTCGATGATCACCTCCCAGTACCTGGGCGAGACGAGCAAGAACATCGATCGGGTCTTTGAGTTTGCCCGACGCCTCGCACCCGCGATCCTCTTTGTTGACGAGTTCGATTTCGTGGCGAAAAGCCGGGTCACGGACGACCACGGGGCGATGAAGCGGGCGGTCAACGCGCTCCTCAAGAACATCGACCAGGTCAGCCTGATCCGAACGAGCGTCGTCCTGATCGGCGCGACCAACCACCCGCGCCTTCTTGACGAAGCCGCATGGCGCCGCTTCGACGAGGTGATCGAGTTCGCGCTCCCCGACCGGGAGATGCGGTACGAGATCCTGAACAAGGTGATGGCCGGACTTCAGACAGATGCCGACCTCGACCTGCTCGCCAACGAGACGGACGGTGTCTCCGGTGCCGACCTCCGGATGATCGTGAAGGAGGGTGTCCTCTCGGCCCTGATGGAGAACCGGACCCAAATATTCCAGTCCGACATCGAGAAGGGCGTCAACATGGTCCTGAAGAGGAACGTGATCAAGGACCATACCTGGGTGTAGGATGGAAGTCCGGCTCCTCGGCACGGGCGACGCAATCGGAACCCCGAAGGTCGGGTGCTCGTGCCCCCAGTGCCTCGACAGTCTCGCCTCGGGGCGGGAGCGTCTCCGGACCTCGCGCCTGGTCACAGT
>CAYLUL010000186.1:0-3338 GCA_964386835.1 uncultured Methanospirillum sp. | reverse complement strand
ATCCTCCGGACCGGCAACCCAGCCGGATCGAGAAGGACGCCGCCTGTGTCTTCGATCGGTATCCATGCCCCATTTCGTCCCCTGAACCGGTACTCGACCGAGTAGCTTCGTGCCGGGGCGTCCGCCTCTCCCAGCGCAGCGAGCAGACCGGGCAGGTCGTCGGGATGAACGCGGTTCATCCAGCCGTTGATGTCATGCAGCGCGGACTCGTCACCCGGTTCGAGGCCCATCACTGTGCGGACAGCACCCGCCAGGACGCCCTTTCCGCTTGCAAGGTCCCTGTCGTAGATCACCAGGCCAGAGAGCTCGGCGGCCAGCCGGTACTTCTCATCGGACGCCCGGAGCTCGGCCTCCACCCGTTTCAGGTCGGAGATATCGCGAACCGACTCGATCGCTCCGACGATCGAGCCCTCCCGATCGTAGAGAGGGCTGGCCATGCCCCTCAGCACCATCGGCCTCCCTTTCGGACGGGGGAGGGCCGTGTCGGCGACCAGGACCTTGTCTCGGCGGACAACCTGCTCGTATCCCCCGTCGAGGGAGACGGTGGGGTCAAGGACCATATCGATCAGGATCGGGCGCTGATCGCCGTAAAAGGGCGTGGCGTACGCGTGGTCCCCCTTTCCGAGAATCTCGTCTGCCCTGACTCCGGTCAACTCCTCGATCGACCGGTTCCAGGCGATCACCTGGCCCTCCCGGTCGATCGCGAAGGTCGCATCCGGGAGGAAATCGATGATGTCGCCGAGACGCTTCTCTGTCTCGGTCAGGGCCGCCTCGGTGCGGCGCTTGCTCAGCGCCTGCCGGACCTTGTGGACGAGCTCGGCGAACTGGGCGCGGGGGTCTCCCCCTTTCTGCAGGTAGAAGTCCGCCCCGTTGTTGATCGCCTCGATGACGACCTCTTCACGTCCTCGCCCGGTGAACAGGATGAACGGGACGTCCATCCGTCGCTCCCGGACCGCCTTGAGAAACTCGATCCCGTCCATCTCCGGCATCTGGTAGTCGGAGACGATCGCATCGCAGCGGGAAAAGCAGGGGGACTCCAACGCCTCGCTCGCGGAGGCACAGGTGACGACGACGAACTCTCCCGACCGTTCGAGAAAGAGCCGGGTCAGCGCCAGGAGGTCGGGCTCGTCATCAACATACAGGAGAAACGTCATCGGGTCACCCTCCGTCACAGCGATTGTTCGACTAGTGTTCGTCTCCAACAGAGGTTATCAAGCTTCGTACCCTCCCGAAAGAAGAGGGCAAGGAACGCCGGACGAGTAACCCTATTGCCTCTCTCGTCCAAGGTACTGCCATGGATGCGTATACCCTGGCAACGCGGAACACGGTCGAGGTCGTCACCGACAACGAGCTCCGCGCACTTCTCAACCAGCCGAAGAAGCGGGTCTATGCCGGGTACGAGCCATCGGGAGAGGTCCACCTCGGTCACATGGTGACCGTCAACAAGCTGATCGACCTTCAGCAGGCCGGCTTCGAGGTCGTGGTCCTCCTCGCCGACCTCCATGCGTTCCTGAACCGGAAGGGGACGATGGCCGAGGTGCGCGAGCTCGCCGAGTACAACCGCCGCTGTTTCGAGGGGCTGGGCCTGACTGACGTGCAGTATGTGCTCGGGACCGATCTCCAGCTCGAACGTGACTACATGCTCCCGGTGCTCCAGTCGTCCCAGTCGGTCACCCTCGCCCGGGCCCGGCGGTCGATGGACGAGGTGGGGCGGGCGATGGAGAACCCGACGGTCTCACAGATGGTCTACCCGCTCATGCAGATGATCGACATCATGGCCCTCAAGGTCGACGCGGCGGTCGGTGGCATCGACCAGCGGAAGATCCACATGCTCGCCCGCGAGTTCCTGCCCGAGCTGGGATACCGCGCCCCGGTCTGCCTTCACACCCCGATCCTGAACGGGCTCGACGGCACGAAGATGTCGTCCTCGCAGGGCAACTACATCTCGGTCGCCGAGAGCGAGGAGTCGATCCGGAAGAAGCTCCAGAAGGCCTTCTGCCCGCCGGGGATCGAGGAGAACCCGGTTCTCGGGCTTCTTCAGCACCACGTCTTCCCGCGGCAGGGACGGCTTGAGATCCGGCGGCCCGAGAAGTTCGGCGGTGACCGGGTCTTCGAGACCTACGAGGGGCTCGAGGGCGCCTACGCCACCGGCGAGGTCCACCCCGCCGACCTGAAGAAGGCGGCGGGCGAGGCGATGGTCGAGCTCCTCCGCCCCGTCCGCGAGTACCTCGGGTGAAGGTGATGGCGCGGGGGGACGAGGACCGGTTCGACCGCCAGCTCGAGGCGCATGGCGTCCGGGTCAAGGACGCCGATGAGTTCAAGGTGCGGGACGACGTCTTCGATGAGGTCACCCTCCTCGCCCTGTACAAACTGGTCCACAAGAAGCGCCTCTCGGCGATTGGAGGGGCGATCTCGACCGGGAAGGAGGCAAACGTCTACCTTGCGGAGGCCGGCGACCAGGACGTGGCGGTCAAGATCTACCGGATCCAGACCGCGAACTTCAACACGATGACGGTCTACCTCCAGGGGGACCGGCGGTTCTCCTCGGTCCGCAAGACCCGAAAAGAGGTGATCTTCACCTGGACGAGAAAGGAGTTCGCGAACCTGAAGCGGGCCCACGATGTGGGCCTTCCGGTGCCCGAACCGCTCGCGTTCGACCGCAATATCCTCCTGATGAAGTTCCTCGGTGAGGATGAACGGGCATTTCCCCGGTTGAAGGAGGTGACGATGGACGACCCGGACGCGGTGTATGCCACCGTGCTGGATTTCGTCCGGCGGCTCTATGTCGAGGCAAAGCTGGTCCACGCGGACCTGAGCGAATTTAATATACTCGTCGGCGATCAGGTGTATGTTATCGACATGGGCCAGTCCGTGACCCCGGACCACCCACAGGCGCTTCGGTTCCTGATGCGTGACATCCGGAACGTCAACCGTTTCTTCGGGGAGCACTGCTCGGTCCGGTCTGACTTCGAGGTCTTTGCGGAGACGACCGGGATTCCGCTTGAGGCGGTCCTCAAAGGCGAGAGAGAGCGATAGGGGTAACCAGATGCAACAGGAGTTGAAGATAGCCGGGAACCGGATCGGGGTCCTGATCGGAAAGAGCGGAGCGACCAAGCGGAGCATCGAAGAGCGGACACAGAGCGTCATCTCGATCGACTCGGAGGAGGGGCTGGTCACGGTCGATGGCGAGGATCCCGTCCAGGTGCTGATCGCCGCCTCGGTCGTCCAGGCGATCGGTCGGGGGTTCTCGCCCGAGAACGCGGTCCGGCTGATCGAGGACGAGGACCTGGTCTTCGAGCAGATCGACCTCTCGGGGGTGGCGGACACCCCACGGCAGC
>CAYLUL010000185.1:0-3515 GCA_964386835.1 uncultured Methanospirillum sp. | reverse complement strand
GCGAGTCCCTTGCGCCGGGTGAACGGGGCGAACTGGTGATCACCATGCTCCAGAAGGAGGCCCTCCCGATCATCCGCTACCGGATCGGGGACATCAGCTCCATCCTGGATGGCGTATGCAGCTGCGGGAGGGCCCACCCACGGATCGAGCGGATCACGGGCCGGGTCGACGACATGCTGATCATCCGTGGGATCAATGTCTTCCCGAGCCAGATTGAGCACGTCCTCCTCGGGCTCCCCGAGGTGGGCGAGCACTTCCAGATCGAGGTTGACCGGCAGGGAGCGCTCGACGACATGCTCGTCCGCGTCGAGGTCCGCAAAGAGGCCTTCTCTGACAAGATTGCGGACCTGATGGCGATCCAGCGCCGGGTGGGCGAGCGGCTCAAGAGCGTGCTGAACGTCGCGGTCAAGGTCGAGCTCGTCGAGCCCGGCTCGCTGCCTCGGTTCGAGGGAAAGTCAAAACGTGTGATCGATAAGAGGGTGCTCTGATGGTTGCAAACGAGTTCATCATCCGGCAGATCTCGGTCTTCTCCGAGAACCGCCCCGGCCGGCTGGCCGCGATCGCCCACGCGCTCGAGGAGGAGCGCGTCAATATCTTTGCGTTCTCGATCGCCGAGGCAAGCGGCTTCGGCGTCGTCCGAGCGCTCGTCGACCAGCCCGATCGGGCGCACGCCCGGCTCACTCAGGAGGGTTTCAACGTCGCCTTCACGGATGTGATCGCTGTGCGGATGCGTGACGAGCCGGGAGGACTGTACGAGGTGGCGGCGATGCTCGGGGATACCGGGATCAACATCGAGTACAGCTACGCCTACAGCGGGCCCGCCGGCGCCGTGCTGATCCTTCGTGTCGACCGCCCCGAAGAGGCGATCGAACGGATCAGGAGCGCAGGCAAGGAATTGATCTCCTCAACGGCCTTCAGTTAGGCCCGCCTCTTCTCCCATTTCAGCAACTCCGATACCTGGGCGAGCGTCCCGCCCCGGCGGAGTTCTTCCCGGATCCGCTCCTCGGTCTTCCGGACTTCGACCGCACGCCGGGCGACCTCGTAGGCCCGTTCCCGCGGCACCACGACCACCCCGCTCTCATCGCCGACGATCCAGTCCCCAGGCCGAACGATCTGGCCGGCACAGCGAATCTCCGCGTTGATCTCGCCGAACCCCTTCGGCTCGCCTGCGTTGGGACAGGTGCCCCGCGCGAAGAGAGGAAATGCCATCCGCCGGATGTCGTCGACGTCGCGGACCGCCCCGTCGATCACGACGCCGACCACCCCGCGGTTCCGGGCCGAGAGGGTGGCGAGCTCGCCCCACGGGGCGACGTGGATCCCTCCGTCGTTGTTGATCACGAGGACGTCCCCGGGCTGCGCCCGGTCGATCGCCTCGACCGGCTTCGCCCAGTCGCCGGCGAACGTCTGGACCGTCACGGCTGGACCGGCCATGCGAAGGCCGGGAGAGAGCGGGACCATCCCGATCATCGCGCCGTGGCGATGCATCGCGTCGGTCACGTGCGGCGCAGAGACCGTGGCGAAGAGGGCCCGGGTCTCTTCCTCGAGCGATCGGACGGTCTTTTCGGCCGGTTGCGGAGCGAGGATGGCTGCCTTCACCTCCCGTGCCGATGCCGCCACGTCGGCCGACCGGACGATCGTGCCGCCGACGATCACCACCGAGGCTCCGCTTGCCGCCGCCTCTGCGGCCGTCCGGGCATCGAGTCCGCCGGCGATGGCGAGGGGTATCATCACCTCGCCGGCGAGCCGTTCGATCAGCTCGACCGACGACCGGCCGATCATCTGCTGGTCGATCCCGACATGCGCGTTCAGGATGTCGACGCCGAGCTCGACAAGGCGCATGGCACGTGACACAGGGTCGGCGACGTTGATCAGGTCGGCCATGATCCGGACCCCGTAGAGGCGGGCGGCCCGGACAGACTCCTCGATCACCGCGTCATCGGCGTCGGCGAGGATACAGACGATGGTAGCGCCGGCCTTCGCGGCCATCTCGACCTCGAGCGTTCCCGTGTCCGCGACCTTCATGTCGGCCACGATCTCGTGGCCGGGAAAGCGCTCGGCGAGGGCGCGGACGGCGGTCATGCCCTCGCTCTTGATCAGGGGCGTCCCGACCTCGATCCAGTCGGCGCCCCCCGCGACCGCCTCTGCAGCGATCACGAGGGCGCGTGGCAGTTCGAGGAGGTCGAGCGCGACCTGGAGGACCGGCGTACTCATACCGGTAGGGGTGCGCACCCGGCTCCGATTAAGATTTCTCCAATTCCGGCCTTTCCTGGAAGGAAACGACCGACGGGGTGCTGATCGCGAGGTCGGCCTTCCTCTCCGGCGCTCCTGGCGGCGGGACCGGGAATCAGGCCATCGATCAGGTGATCCCCCGTTCGATCCCGTGGACGGCCCCCTGTACGAACCGAAGTGCAGCAGCTTGCTTGAAGCGACGATCCGCTGGGTCGTTGCGACGATGGTCCTGCAGACGTCGTCACGGTCGAGGCCCCTCCCGAGCTCGGGGTGGGCGCCATGATCGGGAGCAGGACCCAGAGTTCCACGATCGGCATCGTCCGAATCCTTAAGTAGTATCCTCCCGGACGGATCTGGCAGCATGGATCTCCTCTCCGTTGTCCTGATCGTCCTCGGTCTCGTCCTCTTCGAGACGATCAGCAGCATCGACAACGCCATCATCAACGCCGAGGTCCTCTCGACCATGGGTGCCAGGGCCCGCCGCTGGTTCCTGGTCTACGGTCTCTTCTTCGCCGTCTTCGTCGTGCGGGGTGTGCTGCCCTGGTTGATCGTCTGGGTGGCCACGCCCGGGCTCGGGCCGATCGAGGCGCTCACGGCGACCTTCTCGAACGACCCCCGGGTGATCGAGGCGATCGAGGGTTCGGCGCCGATCCTGCTCGCTGGCGGCGGGACGTTCCTGATCTTCCTCTTCATGCACTGGCTCTTCGTCGAGCCCAAGCACTTCGGCCTCAGGGGAGAGCGATTCATCCTCCGGAAGGGGGTGTGGTTCTACGCCGTCGCCTCCATCGTCCTGCTCGTCATCGTCTGGCTTACGATGAACCGTGACCCCCTGATGGCCTTCGGCGCCGTCGTCGGGTCCACGGCGTTCTTCATCGTCTCGGGCTTCCGGATGAACGCAGAGGCGGCAGAGAAGCAGCTCTCCTCCGGTTCGCTCTCGGACTGGTCCAAGATCTTCTACCTCGAGATCATCGACGCGACCTTCTCGATCGACGGCGTGATCGGTGCGTTCGCGTTCACGCTCTCGGTCCCGCTGATCCTGATCGGGAACGGTATCGGCGCGTTCGTGGTCCGGGAGGTCACGATCCGGCACGTCGACCAGGTCAGGAAGTACCCGTTCCTGAAGAACGGGGCCATGTACTCGATCGCGTTCCTCGGCGTGATCATGCTCCTCGACAGTTTCGGCTACCATATCCCGGTCTGGGTCTCGCCCGTGATCACCTTCGGCATTGTCGGGTTCTTTCTGGTCAAGTCTATCCGCTACGACGTGTCAAACGAGATGGGCGACC
>CAYLUL010000184.1:0-3522 GCA_964386835.1 uncultured Methanospirillum sp. | reverse complement strand
GATCTCGATCCGCTCCCATTCGACGCCGCCATCCTGCCACGCCTCGAAGAAGTGCCCGCGCTTCCCGAATGGGATAGACATCAGGACGAGCCGCACTCCTGAGATAGAGAACATCGGGCGCACCGCATAATACAGCGCGTCGTCGACCCTCTCTGTCTCATCGTCTCTGATCAGGGGCGCGCCACTGAGCCCGCGTGTGGTACCTTCGCTTCCCGGCAACGCGACGATCCGCGATCCGGTCTCGAGCGAGAGAGAGCCGGGGATGTAGTTCGCCTGATGCAGAGCGTCCCCCGCCGGTCAACAATTACTGCTCCGTCTGCGGCCGGAGCCTCACCGAGGAGGCCGCCGACGATGACGAGGCGATCCAGCGCTTTATCGGGGAGCACCCGGAGCACCTGCGCGGCGACCTCGACGGGCTCGTCCGAAAGAAGGGTTTGAGGGGAAGAAAGTCGTGCCCGGCGTCCCCGACTGGTCCTGCGGCTTCGACATCCAGGACGCGGGGGATGTCGAGGGTTTAATCGTTAGGGACTGCCAGGTGGTCGACGTGCTCTTCGGGCGGTGCTGGGCGGTCGGATGCGGGCAGCGCTCGGGTACGGTGCCAGCGGAGCTCTATCAGAGCGGGTTCTACGTGCAGTCCGCTCGATTCGTCGACTGTCACACAGAGCGGTCCCGGAAGGCCGGCTTTCTTTGCAAGAATCAGGAGGTCGGCGGACTCGCCCTTATTGATTGTTCAGATATGGGCTCGGTGTACGGGCTGGTGGTGGAGTACGGCGGCGAGCGGATGACGGTCGAGAACTTCGTCTCGGACGGTGCGACAAGGCGGGCGCTCCAGATGGTCGGGAACCTTGCAGAGGTTGGGATCGCAATCGTGAACTACGCCGGCACAGGCCGGCCAGTGCTGCTGGGGATCACCGAGCGGCTCGAGTTCGTCGATGCGACGAGGCACGTGTCCGACCTTGTCCGGTCCCGGACCTGGGCTGACGAGGGCAGTGCCTCTCCCTGTTGTGCGGTTGCGCCGGCAGGGGAGGCCCTCGTATCAGGCGTTTGCTCCGGGCGGGCGATCAGCGTGACGAGCCAACGGCGGTGAGAATGAGATACAGGATGCCGATCACGACCAGTGCCACCTTACCTTGTCCCTGCCTATGGTATGGGCTCGAGCAGGATCGCCTTGACCCGCTTTCCGATCCAGGACGGTGGGATCAATACATGGGCCGAGTTGCCCTGCTTGGTCGCCTTCTTCTCCACGATATCGTACCCTGTCAGCTCGATCCGCATGGGGTCCATGTCCATATGTCGCGCTTTGAATGCTTAATGGATCGATCGGGAAATGTTCGATCAACGTTCAATTGCCCCCGTCGTGTCTTTCAAATATGTTCGAACATTGTGCGATTCGTTCAATATCATTGGCCGGTACAGGTTTCTGCGAAGCACTGCTCCGAGCCGGCTGGAGGCGGGAACGCTCACCACCGGGTGACGTCGACGATCACCGGGCAGTGATCGCTATGGGGGATCCACTCTTCGTAGCTCCCGACGCGGACGTTCTCAACGCGCCACGCTTCGGGGACAAAACAGTAATCCAGGTGGAACGGCGAGTCGCGGTGTTTCTGGTGGTAGTAGGTCGCGTCCACCTCCTCGCCGTGCGAGACGCCGTGGAATGCGTGGTAGGCGCTGACGAGTCCGAACTCCTCGCGAAGCCGGTCGACGAGGTCCAGGTGCCGGGGGTGCCGTTTCGTCCGTTCCACAGTCGGGGTGCTGTTGAAGTCGCCTGCGATCACACAGTCCTCTTCCCGGATCCAGTCGGCGTACCGGTCGAGATCGTTCCAGATCGACTGGACGTAGGTCGGGTTCTTCTGCGCCCAGAGCATGAGGATCCGGAAGGGCTTCGGTCCCGCGATCCGAACCGGGACGCAGGATGAGAGGTCGATCTCCCGGACTGCCGGCTCGAGGTGTGCCGAGAGTAATGGATCGACAGTGACCACGCCGGATTGTGGGGGATAGGTGCCGAACCAGCAGCGGTTGGACGCGTCCGTCTTCGGCCGACCGATCTCCTGGAAGAGAGAGATGGTGGGTGCATAGATCTTGAGGCGTGGCGCCTGTTTCTCGAACGATCCGTGAGCGCAGTTCCAGGTGCTGATCCTCAGGCTGGAGGATGAACCGTCCGAACCGCCCGCATCAATTCGATCATTTTCGGACGTCATGACTCTCAGATCCGGGTACGTGATCTCCATCCGGTTTTACGGAAATTGAATCTACCTGCACCAACCTTCGATGATGCCGGTGGTGGTTAAACGATCTGGACGGGATCTCATGGAGGGTATTTGTTCCGATTGCTCCTGAATTTCGTACATCATGCCGTCGAGGATATCGCACTGTCCCGCACACGGGGCTCTACGATGGTTGGTAACCGGATCGCGATCGTAACGGACCATCCGGAGGACCTGGTGGAGGTGTAGCCGGCGACCAGGATCCCGCAGACGAGGAGGAGGGTGATGAACGACCCAGACCTGCATCAATGAATGTCTGGGGTACAGGGACACGGTGATGGGCCGAGCCCCCGCCGATCTCACCGTTCATTTTTTTGAAAACAACGGATCGGGATCTCAATATTTGCGATACACCGTTTTCCGCCGTTCTATCTCGATCACGAAGATCACCATCTGTCGATCTTCGATCGTCAGAATGACCCGATAGTCGCTGACGCGCAGGGCATAGAATGCGCTCTCAGGCGCCCCCTCGAGCTTCTTCACATGCCAGTAGGGATCGTCCTGCTGTCCGAGGGAATCGAGAGCGGCCGCGATCCGATGGCGCCCCCCCCTTTCGATCTTTTTCAGATCTCGTTTCGCTGCCGGAGTGAGCTCGATGTTATAGCGTCTGCTCATCGTCTGCGTCCAGTTCGGCCATCACGTCTTCGAGGGATTGTGTGCGACCTGCCTTGATGTCCGCCAGCCCTTCTTCGAGTTTGCGGATCGTTTCAGCGCTGAGAGGTTCATCATCGATCGCCATGCGAGTGAGGCGTGCGATCACATCGCTGAACGATTCGCGGGGATAGCGTCGCAGCACCTTCAGCCGGTCACGGACCGCGGGATCTATCTTGACAGTCGTGCAGGAAGGCATACCATAGTATACGCCTGGTATACCAAAAATTTACCCTTTCTTCATCGGGGGCTCATGTCTGTCGACCACGTCGCGGCACGGGACGAACTCCCCTACTCATCTCTTCTCCACCGTGTTGAGGGGGGTCGAGTCTCCCGAGAGACACGAACCACGACGGCCAGTTCGAGGATGAAAGGGGGAACGATCGGAAGAACGCCGTCGACGTGACATGGCATTTCAACATCCTCGGCTCCTGCTAGCCAGTATGGATCGCCCCATGCCGCTTGGCATCACGGAGTGGCGGGAATACGTGGACGCGCCAGGGCATGTCGCAGACCTCGCCCATCACCGGGCGCTGGAGGACGCGATTGTCGGCAACCGGTGCGCGATCGTCACGGACCGCCCGGAGGACCTGGTCGAGGTGCACCC
>CAYLUL010000183.1:0-3575 GCA_964386835.1 uncultured Methanospirillum sp. | reverse complement strand
TCTTCGCTTCGGAGTGCAAGGCGCTGCTCGCCGACCCGTCGGTCGGAACCGCCCCATGCCACCCTGCTCTCGCCACGTTTCTCGCGTGGGGCGTCCTCGATCACTCCGAGCTGACGATGTTCGACGGGGTGCGCCAGCTCCCGCCCGGCCACTGGATTGTTGCGAACGAGAGCGGGATCGAGGGGCCGGTCCGCTGGTGGGACCTCACGGTAAATCCCGAGATCGCGTCACCGCCGGACCTCGATGCCGACGCACCAGGCCGACTCCGCGAGCTCCTGACGGACGCGGTCCGGGTCCGGCTCCGTGCCGATGTCCCGGTCGGGACCTGCCTCTCGGGCGGGATCGACTCCACGACCATCGTGGCCCTGATCGCCCGCCTGCTGCGCGACGAACACCCGTCCTCGGTGGGGGAACGGCAGCAAACGTTTTCAGCGGTCTACGGGGACCGCCGGTTCGACGAACGGGCGTTCATGGACGTGGCGGGCGATGCTGCAGGGGTGGTCGGCTCGTACGTGGAGCCCTCTCCCGACCGGCTCTCAACAGACCTCATCGACCTGGTCTGGGCCCAGGACGAGCCCTTTGGCTCCCTCTCCATCTATGCGCAGTACTGTGTGATGCGCCTCGCGGCCGAATCGGTCACGGTGGTGCTCGATGGCCAGGGCGCGGACGAACAGCTCGCGGGCTACATCGCGTACCAGGGGACGTACATGGCGCAGCTCGCCCGCCGCGGACGGATCGGCCGGCTGGCTGGCGAGGCGCTCGGCACCCTCCGATTTCACGGGGGTTTCTTCGTGAACGCGGCCCGGCAGGTCGTGGTCCGGCGGGGCCGGCGCGGGCTCCTTCGGACCGAGGCGCCGCCCATCAACCGGTACGCCGGAGACCTCGACCACGTTCTCCGGCAGGAGACGATCGCGACCAACCTGCCGGCACTCCTCCACTACGAGGACCGGAACTCGATGCACTTCTCGATCGAGGCCCGCGTGCCGTTCCTCGACTACCGCGTGGTCGAGTACCTCGCGTCCCTCCCCCTCGACCAGAAGCTGCGCGGCGGGGTCACCAAGCGGGTGCTCCGGCGCGCGATCAGGGGGATCGTGCCCGAGGCGATCCGCTGCCGGATGGACAAGATGGGCTTCGTCACGCCCGAGGAGGTCTGGATGAAGCGCGAGCTCGCCCCGTTCGTGGAGGAGGTCTTCGCCTCGGCGTCGTTCCGCTCGCGCCCGTACTGGGAAGCGGACGCCGTCGCCGCGGACTTCGCGCGGTTCCGGGGTGGGAAGGCCGACTACTCGTGGGAGGTCTTCCGGATCTTCGTGACCGAGCTCTGGCTCCGCCTCTTCTTCGACGAGCGCGCGGCGACGCTCGGGGCGAAGGCGACGGCGCCAGCAGTACCATCCCGGCCCTGATCGTCGACTACTGGTTCTACTGGTTCTACTGATTCTGCCCGGAGGCGAGCACGACGTACCCGCCGTCCGCCGCCGGGACGACCGCCTCGACCCGGTCGAACGGCGCGTCCGCCGCGTCAAGGAACGGGGATTCTCCGACCACCGCCCCCCCGGCGTCGAAGGTCCTGAGCAGGTACGAGCAGGCGCCTGGCGAGCCGCAGACGGGGGCGCTGCCGCCGTCGGGCGGGATCCCGACCGAGACGTACCCGCCGCCGATCGTCCAGGCGACGGCGAGGCTCGCGTCGAGGGGGACCCGGGCGAGCAAGCGCCCGTCGCGGTCCAGGACCGCGTCCGCTGCGCCGCGGAAGTAGTTCTCCTGCGAGATCCGGACCGGCGCAAAGAGCACCCGGTACCCGCGGGGGTCCGGGACTGCCCGGACCGACCAGGGCCAGTCGGGCGGCCCGCCGAGCTCCGTGACCTCGCCGGGCGTGCCGTCCGGGGCGAGGGAGAGCGCCAGGAGAGGGCCGGTGTAGCTGTGGTTCGCGGACGACGGCCCCTCCCCGACCAGCAGGAACCCGGCGCCCCCGTCCCCTTCGGCGAGGGCGAGGACGTTCATCAGGCCATCGTCGTACCGGCGCTCCCACTTGATCGCGCCGTCGGCGCCGAGCCGCACCACCATCGCCCGCCGGACCATGTCGTAGCGGCGGGGGACCACTCCGAGCTGGGGCGTGGTCGGTCGGCTCGCCACCGCCGCGAGGACCGGGCCGTCGCTCCGCTCGGTCGCCGTCGTGATGACCGGGGACCTGGCGACCCCGGCGGTCCCGTTCACCGGGACCTCGTACGTGATCCGGCCGCCCGCGAGAAACCCGCCGTCCGCGGTGGCGGCGAGGGCGTACGCCTCCGGGATCCCCGTCGCCTGCATCCAGAGCACGTGACCGTCCGGGTCGAACCGGACGACCGTGCCGTCCCCGCAGAGAGCCGCGGTGCCGCCGTCGCCGGTGGAGACGACCGCGTTCGCAATGCCGAACCTGTCCGTGACGGGCCGGTCCCACAGAACGGTACCCTCGGGCGAGAGCCGGACCAGGAGCGGGTGCGGCGGGCTCAGGACAGAATGCGGCTGACCGATCCGTCGCTCCGAGGTCTGCCCGGCGACCGCGTACCCGCCATCGGGGAGGGCGACCAGGTCCTTCCCTGCGTCGCCGGACCCGCGGTCGATCACCCGCGTCCACTCGAGCGCGCCGTCGGGGGCCAGCTTGAGGACCACGATGTCGTGGTCGGGGACGTACTCCAGGTTGCAGCAGCCGCATGCGATGAGGAGTACACCAGCCAGCATCGCGAGAATGATGAACCACCATGCCCGCGGTCGTTTATTCGTCAGCCGACAGCCGTGCATGCCGGGCCCCTCTCACATTTCGTCCGCGATCGACATCTATCCAGCATCCCTGAGGGCGAGGACCGCAAAGCCGCCGTCCGACGTCTGCACGACCTTCAGAACCCGGCTGATCAGGCCGGTCGGCAGCTCGCGGTCCCAGCCGAGCGCACCTGCGGAATCGAGCCGCCGGGCATGGAAGGTGCTGACGGATGTCCTGTCGGAGGTCGCGGTGCTGTACCCGGGTTCGCCTCCCCCGGACGGGATGCCGACCGAGAAGTACCCGCCGTCGGCCGTCCAGGTGACGCCGATGCCTGCGTCGAGGGTGCGCCGCTCGAGCACGCGTCCATCGCGACCGAGGGTCGCGTCGACGACGCCCCGGGGAGCGGCAATCCCCGCTGTCAGGCTGGCATTCTGATAGAGCACCCGGTATCCGGCCGAATCCGCCCGGATCCAGACCGGGTCGGAGAAGGGTGCCGTGTCGAGCTGCGTGACCGTGCCGGGTGTCCCGGCAGTGTCGAGGGGGAGTGCGAGGAGCGGGGTGCCGGCGCTGGCGTTCGGCGGCGTACCGCCTCCCACGAGCAGGAGCCCGGCGCGGTCGGGGCTTTCGGCGAGCGCGAGGACCTCGGTCAGGCCGCTCTCGCCGTACGGGCGCTCCCAGACGATGGTCCCGTCGGCGGAGAGCCGAGCCGCCATCCCCTCTCCGCCCGCGAAAATGCTGGCCGTGACGGGCACGGCCGACGCGCCGGGCACCGGCGGGGGCGTGATGTTCGTGGCGGTGTGGTGCGACACCCGGCCGCCCACGACAAAGCCGCCGTCCGCGAGCT
>CAYLUL010000182.1:0-3624 GCA_964386835.1 uncultured Methanospirillum sp. | reverse complement strand
TCGTGGAACTGGGCCGACGGCGGCTTGGTGATCTTATCCAGGCGGAAGGGGGCGCGGCAGGCGTCGCAGACCGAGTACCCGTCGCCATAGACGGCAAGCGCCTTTCGGGCCTCGGGGGTGAGCCGGCCGCCAGCCTGGATCGGCTGGATGTTGATCGACTGCTCCTCACGCGTCCGGAGCTCGATCGAGCCGGCGATCCGGGTCACCCGGGCATGCCCTGTCCGGTGCCTGATGTCGGACACGATTCCCTCGAGCTCGGCGAGCTTCGCCTCGAACGCCGTCTCCTCCTCCGCCGAGAGGCCCGTCGGCAGGGCCTGCCGGTAGACCTCTCGCAGGTCCTCGAGGCAGAAGAGCCCCTCGATGATCTTCTGGATCCGGATCTCCATTGGCAACTCCCCGAGGTCGTTCGCGGGGAGCGGACTTATCCCTTTGGTTTGTTTCCGCGACCGGTTCGAAAAAAGAGGTTATTTCTCGCTCACGACAGTCTTCTGACCGCGAAGCACCGCGATCCGACCCGTGCGGTAGAGTTCCCGGATCCCGTAGGCGGCCAGCAACCGCTGGAGCGCATCGATCTTGTCGGAGTCTCCCGTCACCTCGAACGTCACGGTCTTCGGACCGACGTCGATGATCTGCGCCCGGAAGATGGTCGCGATCTGCATCACCTCGGCGCGGGCTCCACCGGGCTCTGCCGCGACCTTGATCAGGGCGAGCTCGCGTTCGACCCGGTCCCGGTCGGTGAGATCCGAGACCTTGATCACGTCGATCAGCTTGTTGAGCTGCTTCTTCACCTGTTCGACCTCGCGGTCATCGCCGGAGCCGACGAGCGTGATCCGGCTCGTCCCCTCCTCCTCGCAGGTGCCCACCGCGAGCGACTCGATGTTGAAGCCCCGGCGGCTGAAGAGCCCCGTGACCCTGGAGAGGACCCCCGCCCGGTTCTCGACCAGGACCGAGAGCGTGTGCTGTTTCATTGTCGGCTCCCGATCATCTCGTTGATCGCCGCGCCTGCCGGCACCATCGGGAAGACGTTCTCCTCCCGTTCAACATGGACGTCCACGATGAACGGTCCATCATGGGCGATCGCCGCCTGGAGCGCGTCTTTCACATCGGCCCGATCCCTGACGACGATGCCATCGATCCCATACGCCCGAGCGATCCCGACGAAGTCGACCGGGGGCAGCTCGGTGTATGCATACCGGTGCTCATAGAAGAGCTCCTGCCACTGCCGGACCATCCCCAGGAAGCCGTTGTTGAGCACCACGACCTTGACCGGGATCCGGTACTGCGCGATCGTACCGAACTCCTGGATGTTCATCTGGAGGGACCCGTCCCCGGCGATCAGGACGACCTGCTCACCGGGCCGGGCGAAGCAGGCGCCCATCGCGGCTGGCAGGCCGTAGCCCATGGTGCCAAGCCCCCCGGAGGTGATCCAGGAGCGGGGCTTCTTGAAGCAGAAGTGCTGCGCCGCCCACATCTGGTTCTGGCCGACCTCGGAGACCACGACCCCCTCGCCATCGAGGAGGTCGGAGAGCGTCCGAACGACGTACTGCGGGTGGAGCAGGCCGTCGTCCTGGATGACAAGGGGGTGGGTCTGCCGCCACTGGTCGACCCTCGCGAGCCAGGGAGCGGTCCTGGATCCCTCTGGGAGACGGGAGATGATCTGCGCGAGGACGTGCCTGACATCGCCCACGATCGGGACATCCACCGGCTTGTTCTTGCCGATCTCGGCCGGGTCGATGTCGATATGGATCACCTGCGCGTTCGGCGCGAAGGTCTCGATCCTGCCCGTGACCCGGTCGTCGAACCGTGCCCCGATCGCGACGAGGAGGTCGCACTCCGTCACGGCATAGTTGGCATACGCGGTCCCGTGCATCCCGAGCATCCCGAGATTGAGCGGGTGGTCGCCGCAGATCGCACCGAGGCCCATCAGGGTGGTGGTGACAGGGGCGCCGAGCCGCTCGGCGAGGGCGAGGAGCTCCTGCTCCGCCCCCGAGAGGATGACCCCGCCGCCCACGTAGAGCAGGGGACGCGCTGCGTTTACCAGGAGCTCGATCGCCCGCTCGATCTGCCGAGGGTGACCCTTCACGGTCGGGTGGTATCCCCGAAGGTTGACCGTCGTCGGGAACTCGATGTCATCGGGAACCTCACCGGTTGAGACGTCCTTCGGCAGGTCGATCAGCACCGGGCCCGGACGCCCGGTCGAGGCGATAAAGAAGGCCTCGGCGATCACCTGCGGCAGGTCCTCCGCACGGGTGACCAGGTAGTTGTGCTTGGTGATCGGCATCGTGATGCCGTGGATATCCGACTCCTGGAACGCGTCGTTGCCGAGGAGCCCGGTCGGAACCTGCCCGGTCAGGGCGACCACCGGGATCGAATCCATGTAGGCGGTCGCGATCCCCGTGACCAGGTTACAGGCACCCGGCCCGGAGGTGGCGAGACAGACCCCGACACGGCCCGAGGCTCGAGCGTAACCGTCAGCCGCGTGGGCGGCGGCCTGCTCGTGCCGGACGAGGATATGCTCGAGCGGAGAGTCGTAGAGCACGTCGTAGATGGGCAGGACCACCCCGCCGGGATAGCCGAAGATCGTCTTCGTCCCCTGGCGGAGCAGGCCCTCTATCAGCACCTTGGCACCGGTCGTCATGTATCCGTTTCCCTGAGAAGCCGGTTCATGCCCGCGACAACGGCCTCGACAGAGGCCGTGATGATGTCGGTTCGGGCACCACGGCTCGTGATCATCTTTCCGTCCTTCGCCATCTTAACCGTTACATCGACGAGCGCGTCGGTCCCGCCCGAGATTGCGTCGACATGATACTCCAGGAGCTCGATCTCGCCGACCCCGGCGACTGACCGGCGGAGGGCCTCGACTGCGGCGTCGACCGGGCCCGTCCCGGTGGCGGCGCTCGTGTGCTCCTCGCCGTTCACCCGGATGGTGACCGACGCGGTCGGGATTGCGTTCGAGCCCGAGACGACCGTGTACTGCCGGAGTGAGAGGACGGGAGCGCACTCGATCGCGAGGACCGCCTCGGCGATCGCGAGCAGGTCGGTATCGGTGACCCGCTTGCCCTCGTCGCCGAGCGCCTTGATCCGCCGGACGATCTCGGCGAGCCGGGGTGGGTCCGGGTGGTAGCCCCGTTCGGTGAGCGCTGCCTCGACCGCGGCCGATCCCGTGTGCTTGCCGAGCAGGATCCGGCGAGTCCGGCCGACCAGCTCGGGCGGGAGCGCCTCGTAGGTCGACGACTCGCGAAGGACGCCGTGGGCGTGGATCCCAGACTCGTGGGTGAAGGCCATCTCGCCCGAGACGGGGGCCTGGGTCGCGAGCGGCACCCTCGTGAGGCGCGAGACCAGGGCCGAGAGGGCGTAGAGCCGCTGCGTCCTGATCCCCGTGCGGTAGCCATAGAGCCGTTCCAGGGCCATCACCAGGGCCTCGAAGGCCGTGTTCCCCGCCCGTTCGCCCAGGCCGTTCACGGTGGTGTGGGCGCAGGTCGCTCCCGCCTTCAGGGCGGCGACCGTGGTCGCGAGGGCGAACCCCAGGTCATCGTGGCAGTGGATCGAGAGCGGGGCGAGGTCTGCAAGCGGCGGGACCACGACGGCGGCGCGCTCGGGGGTGAGGAGCCCGACCGTGTCGCA
>CAYLUL010000181.1:0-3636 GCA_964386835.1 uncultured Methanospirillum sp. | reverse complement strand
ACGCCCTCCGGCACCCCCTGCTCGATCGGCCGCTCAGTGTTGATGATCGCGATCCCGCCCGGCCGCATCCCCTTGAAGACGTCGACGTCCTGGATCAGGCTTGAGTCCTGGACGATCACGAAGTCCGGCGCGTAGACCTGGCTCCGAAGCCGGACCGGATGGTCGCTGAACCGAACAAAGGCCTGGACCGGGGCTCCCCGTCGCTCGACCCCGAAGGCCGGGAAGGCCTGGACGAACTTGCCGCCCTCGAACGCGGCGACCGCGATCAGCTCGGCCGCCGTGACCGAGCCCTGACCACCCCTGCCGTGGATGCGTAGCTCCTGCATAGTCCTCCCTTAATCTTACATGATAAATCAATATAAATCCTGGGGAGAGGGACGGGGCTGCCGGCCGATCAGCGCTCGACCGGGATGCCGAGCACCTGGTCTGCCCCGGCGAACACGTCGCGGGCGAGGAGTGAGAGGCCCTGCGCCGCTGCCCATTCGTCGTGGACGGCGACCGGGCGATCAAGAAGAGCGGCCACGTCATCCGCCACCAGGGGGGCGAGCGAGCCGGCAAGCACGACCCGTGCTCCGGGGGAGAGAAGGAGCAGGGAGGCGCACTCCATCGCGGCAAACATCGCCACCGCCCGGTGCCGTTCGTCCTCGGGCAGGGTGAACTCCACCCCGGCATGAAGAAACGCCTGGTTCGCCGTCTCCTCCCCGCGGTCGATCCGCCGAATCGCGTCCACGTCCAGGGCCCCGTGTCGGCACCCGGGGGCGAAGACACAGGCGTCGAACGCCCCCACCACCTTTCCGCCATGGACGAGGAGCGAGACCGTGTTGGACGAGATATCCGAGACGACCACGTCGGGGCCGTGCTCCAGGGAGGCGAGGTAGGCAATGCCGAGCTTTTCCGGGCTGGTCTGATGAGAATAGGCCTTGAACCGTGGGTCGGTCGGCGATCCCCGGTGAAGGCCCGGGACAACGACCGTGGGGATCCCGCTCGCCGCGATCACATCGAAGACCCGCGTTCCGCCACCTGTATGCTCGCCGGCGCCATCCTGGCTGATCACACCGCGGTTCCTGACCCGGGCGATCGGTGTGATCGCACTGATGCCGTCACCCATGGAGTAACAGATCGCACACCCCTCGATCTCGGCGATCGGTCCCACCGGCTCCAGGTCGGCGAGCTCGAAAGACCGGGCCTCTTTTCGAGGGATCCGGAGGACGCCGGAGCCGGTCGCAAAGCGCATGGCGGTCGTGCCGTGGTCGATCCCGAGGAACATCGCAGTACTCGTATAGGATCACGGCCCTATATTGATACAATGTTCAGCGTCGTGACCGGCGGGGCCGGGTTCATCGGATCACACCTCGTCGACACCCTCGTCGCGCGGGGCGACAGGGTGCTGGTGATCGACAATCTCTCGAGCGGCGAGCGCCGCAACCTGCGTGTCCATCTCGAGCGCGGGGCGGTCGAGCTCCTGGTCGCCGACCTTCTCGATGACGGGTGGCAGGGTCGTCTGTCCGGCGTTGACCGGGTCTATCACGTCGCGGCTGACCCTGATGTCCGCGGCGGGGCCTCGTCACCCGACGCGATGTTCCGTGAGTCGGTGGTGGCGACCGAGCGGGTGCTCGAGGCGATGCGTCAACACGACGTTCCCGAGATCGCCTTCACCTCGACCTCGACTGTTTACGGTGAAGCGAGTGTGATCCCAACCCCCGAGGAGTACACCCCGATGGAACCGATCTCGGTCTACGGCGCCGGCAAGCTGGCGGCGGAGGCCCTGATCGCCGCCTGGTGCCACTCGTTCGGGATGCGCGCCTTCGTCTTCCGTTTCGCGAACATCGTCGGCGAACGCTCGAACCACGGGGTCTCCTGGGACTTCATCCACAAACTCCGGGCCGACCCGGCGGTCCTCGAGATCCTGGGTGATGGACGGCAGACCAAGTCCTATCTGGAGGTCCACGCCTGCGTCGACGCGTTCCTCCACGTCTGCGACCACGCGACAGCGACCGTGAATACGGTCAACATCGGGTCAGAAGACTGGATCGACGTCGTGACGATCGCCGACCTGGTGGTGGAGGCGATGGGCCTGGAAGCGGTCCAATACCGGTTCACCGGCGGGGACCGGGGCTGGGTCGGGGACGTCCCCCGGATGCAGCTCGGGATCGACCGGTTGAAGGCGCTCGGGTGGCGCCCCCCGCTCGGGTCGCGGGAGAGCATGGAGCAGGCAATCCTCGCCCAGCTCGAGGTGGCATGAAGGTCTTCGTCCTGCTCGGCGACGGGATGGCCGACGAGCCGCTCTCCGAGCTCGGGGGCGAGACTCCGCTCGAATACGCGTCGACGCCGAACATGGACCGGCTCGCCCACGAGGGACGGTGCGGGCTCGTCTCGACGGTCCCCGATGCGTTCGAGCCCGGCTCCGACGTGGCCAACATGGGCCTGCTCGGGTTCGATCCCAGGCGATTCTACACCGGACGCGGCCCCCTCGAGGCGGCGAGCATGGGGGTCGACCTCGGGATGGACGATGTCGCCTACCGGTGCAATCTGGTGACGGTGGAGGACGGGGTGATGAAGGACTTCTCGGCCGGCCACATCTCGAGCGACGAGGGGGCCGCCCTCCTCAACTCGCTCCAGGAAGCCTGTCTCCAGGCCCGGTTTCACCCCGGCGTCTCCTACCGGAACCTGCTCGTGGTCAGGGGCGGCGAGGGCGACCCGGGGACGCCGCCCCACGACATCGTCGGGGAGCCGGTGGCCTCCCACCTGCCCGGCGGCGCGGACCGGGATCTGCTCCTGGAGTGCATGGCCGCGGCCGAGGAGATCTTCCGGGACCACCCGGTCAATCGTACCCGCCGCGCCGCGGGAAAGACGGTGGCGACCGGGATCTGGCCCTGGTCAGGCGGACGGACCCCGGCGTTCCCGCGGTTCTGCGAACAGTTCGGCTGTTCGGGCGGGATGATCTCGGCCGTTGACCTCCTGAACGGACTGGCACGGCTCGCCGGCCTGGAGCAGATCCGCGTCCCCGGGGCAACGGGATACCTGGACACCGACTACGACGCGAAGGCCCGGTATGCGCTCGAGGCGCTCGAACGACTCGACTTCGTTTATTGCCACGTCGAGGCGCCGGACGAGGCCGGTCACCTGGGCTCGATCGAGGAGAAGGTGCGGGCGATCGAACGGGTGGATGGGATGCTCGGCACGATCATGGACCGTTTCGACGGTATTATCGCCGTCCTGCCCGACCACGCGACGCCGATCCGGATCCGGACCCACACGGCGGTCCCGGTGCCGGTTGCGGTGCGCGGACTCGGTACGGACACGACGACCCGCTACTCGGAGCGAGAGGCGGAAAAGGGAGATCTCGGCCGGTTCGAGGCGACGAGGCTGCTGCCGCTCCTCCTGGGCGGCGCGTCCGGATGAGTGGCATCAGCCCCCTGCATCATCACGGGTCAGTGGGGGTAACTTTCATCATCTGCCGGCACTCGGCCGCGCCGCTGAGCGGATACGCATAGATACGGAAGTGGGGGGTAATGAGGGTTTTCTACCCGACGTATCGGGCAGGTCGTGCGTTCACTCTCTCCCCGCGACCGATCTCCTCGCAATAGGGGGGGGCCGAGCGCACTCTTTCTGGCGGCTCCCACCGAGGACATCCGG
>CAYLUL010000180.1:225-3661 GCA_964386835.1 uncultured Methanospirillum sp. | reverse complement strand
GCACTTCTTCGAGGCGTGGCAGGATGGCGGCGTCGAATGGGAGCGGATCGAGATCTCGGCGACCGCGTGCCCGCGCATCGCGCCGCCTTCCCCAACGGCACCCCACGTGCCATCTGGGACGGGGAGTGCCGTCACGATTGGCCGTACCCGGGGGAACGGGATGTCCGGTTCGAGGCGGTGCCCTTTCCGCGATCGCCATCGTGATTCAGTATCGGCGAGAATTCGCCGTTCTCCTGGGCATCTCAGGGCGGTATCCATTGACGCGCAGGATAATGCCTGTCGACCGCGCGAAACGAAAAACACATGTGGTTGAAATATAGTAATAAAAACACAGCCAATCTGATTAGAGACAAGATTAAATTAATGGGCCCATTTAGAATCCAAATTGGCCTTGCTTTTATTTTGGATTTAACATACTTTCTCCTGGAAGTCTCAGGCGAGGCTTGAACCCCGTCGAATCGCCTCGGTCCTGAATCTGCGGATTCCTGACTCACTATCAGCGCTCGACCCTGTTTTTAATAGAAGGTCAATTCTGCCGTAATTTCTCAAAATAATGGCTGAAATACACAATTCCAATACACTCCGCCTGAGCGCAGACAAAACCGACATCAAACCCTGATCAGCGGCTGTACGGAGGTAAAAATTGAGATTTTGGACAATATTCATCACTTTTTTTATTCAGTACCGGTAATACCGGCCCTTCTCGTCGTAGACGCCCTCCGGATCGGGCGGCGTCGCGTCGGCGATCTCCCGGAAGAGCCGCGCCTTGCCGGTTGTGACAATGACGAAGGAGAGCACGATATAGAGCCCGTAGAAGAGCGCACTGAGCACGAGCCCCATTGTTCCGATCATCGCGGCGAGCTGGCTTGGCCCAAAGCCGGCGAGCTCGCTCGCCGGGAGCGACGCGAGCGGGGAGAGCTGCTCGAACAGGAGCGTAGTCAAGGAGCACGAACGCGAGCCCGAGCAGCACCGCGAGGATCGTGAGGATGAAGACCACGACCTGCCAGATGTGAGCGAGGACGAGGGCAAACGAGCGCCTGAGCGAGGCGAAGACCCCGAGCCCTTCGAAGCAGGCGGCCGTATCGTAGAGAAATGAGAAGAAGAGCACCGGGATCATGATCGCGAGCGTGGCGCCGGTCACCAGGTCAACCGTCAGATCGATGCCCAGGATCGAGAGCGGGAGCACGAGCAGGAAGAGCACGATGATCGCCAGAAAGGCGAGAACGAGCCCGGGGAGGAGGACGCGGAAAAAGTTCTTGACCGCCTCGGTCCCGAAGAGATGAAACGAGGAGTCGCGGTCCCGCAGGACGCCATACGCCCCGGCGAGAAGGAAGGGGAGGAGAAGGTACTCGATCACCATGAAACGAACCGAGAAGAAGGTCTCCCCCTGGAGAGAGAGGACCAGCTGGACCACATCAAGAGCGGCGTAGACCACGGCAGCGATCCAGACCACGGGGTATCGAACGCTGTCGCGGAGGGCCTCGAACAGCACTAGCGGTCCCTCGGCATCGCGACGATCTCACGCACCTGGCAGTCGAAGAAACGGCTGGTGTGCGCCGGTCTGACCACGACCACGGTATCAGCCCCTGAACCGGTGCCTCCGCACGCGACGACTTCGCGGTTGATCGGGACGGCGCCCTGATCGGCAGCGATCAGGACGCATTCCACGGAGACCTTTAAGCCGACCGCGATCAGGCGGCGGAGCGCCTCCGCGACCGCCTCGGACCGCGAGCCCCCGCTGACCTTCGGCGAGGCGGAGAAGGCCCGTTCCAACCCCGAGAGGACGTGAGACCCGGTCACGATTGTCGCTCCCGCCGCCCGCAGCTGTTCGGCGACCATGGGATCAAACTCCCATTCGCCCGGCGCCCTGAACCCGACCACGTGGGTAACCACGACAAGACGGACCCGGGTGTTTCGGGTCGCCTCGAGGAACGCAAGCGCCGTTCTGCCGCTCGTCGACGCGACAACGACGGTGTCGAGGCCGAGCGCCGTCGCCCGCTCGACGGCAAACCGGGCTGCATCGGCCGTGTTCTCCGGTCCGGGCCGCTCGAAGTAGAAGACCCGTCCCTCCACGTATACCATAGATACGAAAGGGGAGCGGGCCGGCTTAATACCTCTCCGAACCAGTGGCGGACTGGCTCAGGGCTCAGACAAGAAAGAGGACCCGGGGCGCCCGCCGGTGCCAGATCCCGCGCTCCTCGAGAAGCATGACCAGCAGGTCGAGTTCGTCGTGCTCCCCGTACGTGAGACCATGGGTTTCGTAGAGCTCTCGCTCGGCTTCGTACCAGGAGTTGAAATCGTCACCTGGGGCCGTGAAGAAGCCCCGGAGCTCGTCGATCAGGGGTACGTCATCCCTGAGTACGTAGACGATCCCGTGCGGAAGTTCAACAGGATGATTGCTGACGACGACGAGCGGGATCACCGGGTCCTCATCCGGGTTCTTTGGGTCCAGCAGGACGAGATCCCCGCTCGTCAGGGTCATACGAGTCCGTGGTTCTGGGTGCAGTTCGCGAGCGGAGCCAGTCATGACATCCTCCGATGGGGTTCCAGCAACGGGAGCCACCCATCTATCCGTCTGAGAGTGAGGAGAGACTCCCATATATCTGCTTCGCACGATGACTTGCGGCTGGCTCGTCCTGAAGAGATCAGCTCCCGGATCTCCACCCGGCCGGGGATGATATCAGTAGAGTGGGAATGTCGAGGAGGACGGGGGAGAACGCGATCGGAAAAAGAGGAGGGGGATGAGCGCTCAGAACGAGAAGTTCTTGCTGACGATCTTCAGAGCGCAGTAGTCGCCACACATCGTGCAGGCGTCTCCGTCGGCTGGACGGCGCGAGTCACGGATCTCCCGAGCGCGCTCGGGGTTGAGGGCGACCGCGTACTGCCGCTCCCAGTCGAGGTCACGGCGTGCATGACCCATCTCCAGGTCGTCGTCGCGCTTTCCGAGCTTGACCATGTCGCCGACGTGGGCAGCGATCCGGCTGGAGATGACCCCCTCGTAGACCTCCTCCGGCGTGGGGAGGGCAAGGTGCTCGGCGGGGGTGACATAGCAGATGAAGTCCGCGCCGTACGAGGACGAGAGAGAGGCCCCGATCATCGCCACCCGGTCGTCGTACCCTGGGGCGATGTCGGTCACGAGCGGGCCGAGCATATAGAACGGCTTCCGGTTGGTCACGCGCTTCTGGAGGATCACGTTCGCCTGGATCTCATCGATCGGGATATGACCGGGACCCTCGACGATCACCTGGATGCCGCGGTCATGGGCCTTGTCCGCGAGCTCGGCGTTGATCAGGAGCTCCTGGACCTGTGCCCGGTCGGTCGCGTCGTGGACCGCACCGGCACGCATGCCGTTGCCCATCGAGAGGGTGACCTCGTGTTCGAGCATGATCTCGCAGAGGTAATCGAACTCGGAGTAGAGTGGGTTCTCCTTCTCGTT
>CAYLUL010000180.1:0-213 GCA_964386835.1 uncultured Methanospirillum sp. | reverse complement strand
GCGCCGCCG
Organism: uncultured Methanospirillum sp.; assembly: GCA_964386835.1. Taxonomy (GTDB): domain Archaea; phylum Halobacteriota; class Methanomicrobia; order Methanomicrobiales; family Methanospirillaceae; genus UBA288. The sequence continues at coordinate 204 of CAYLUL010000180.1, read as the reverse complement.
CGCGAGACGAGGCCACCATGACGCCCCTGGTTTTTCAACCGCTTCATGGTCTCGTAGTTGATCCCCGTGTGGATCGCCATGAAATTTGTGCCCGCCTTCGCCTGTTCGGCCGTGATGCGAAAGAGGTCGTCCTCGCGCATGTGGACGACAGCGCCGTCACGCTGTGCCGCCTCGATGAAGGCCTGGTACAGGGGAACCGATCCT
>CAYLUL010000179.1:0-3661 GCA_964386835.1 uncultured Methanospirillum sp. | reverse complement strand
CGCCCCCTCGCCGGGCTCCTCGTCGAAGTTCTTGAGCGACTTCATCGCCTCACCCATCGTCTCGATCTCAACGAGCCAGTCATCGAAGAGGGTCGGGTCCTCGATATCGTCCTTGACATACTTGGCACAGCACGCGGCCCCGCCGATCACTGCGGCGCCGATCTCGGTGGCGACGACCAGGGTCTCGTCCGAGCCCTCGGCGGCGAGTGCCCGTCCGCGCTTGACAAGAGCCTTGACATCCGTATCATAACCGCCCCCGATGAATCGCCGGGATGCGGCGAAGAGGACAATAAGGCTCTCCTGGACCGGGCCGACCACCTCAACGAGGGGGCCGTCGGGGAGCGGAGAGAGGACGATCGTTTCGACGTCCTCGATCTTCTTCAGGGCCTCCTCGACGCTGAACCGTTCGTTCTGCATCAGACGGACGATCTTCAGGACCGAGAGCGTGATGTCCTCGGAGAAGGAGTAGAGCAGGGCGACCCCTTCCGGAACGTCCTCACCCCCATCGCCCTCGAAGTCGGCCTCCGAGAGTGACTGGAGCCAGTTATTCCACCTCTCCTGGTTGTAAAAGATGTAGAAGAGTTTCAGTGGAGCCTCCTCTGCCGCACCCTTCTTGCCGGCCTTCCGTGCCATTCACATACGTGTATCCGTGTCCGGATAAAGTTCTTTTCATGGAAAAGAAAGCCGATTCACGGGCGATTACGGCACAAAAGGGGAAAAAATGGTGAGTGGCTGCCGGGAGATGCCGGAGAATGAACCGACCGGTTCTCAGTGTCGCCGGCCCTTCTTCTGCGGCTTCTCGAGCTCGGCTTCTTCAGTGGCCACCGGGTCGATCTTTCGGATCGAGACTGCGTTGATCACAGCCTCGCCCGCGGCGACATATCGCTTGATCACCTGGCCCAGCACCTCCACCCGGTCGCCCTTGCGGATCTTCTCCTGGGGAGATGTGAACATCTTGACCGAGATCTCGCCGGTCCTGTCCCCAACGAGGAACGTCGGACGGTTCAGGAACTGAAAGTGCGTCTGCTCGACAATACCCACGAGTCGGACGGGCTCGGCAAGAAGCGAGAGATTCACCTGGTTCACCCGCACGGTCTTCGCCTCCGCCTCATAGATGGGGATGAGACCTGCGTACTGGTGCTGGCTCATGTAGTTGAGGACCAGAGGTATCACCAGAATGAACACAAGCGCCGGGATGCCCCAGATAAGCAGGTTCATGTCACCGGTCACCCCGACCGTGTAGAGAAGGATAAAAGTGAGGATGAGAAATACCGCGATCGGTAGGATCGCGGGCCTCACCCGGATATTTCCAATTTTCATTGAGTCTGCTTGGGGGGGTTACTTGAGCGCCTCGATCTCCTTGCGGAAGGCGACCCAGTAGAGCAGGCCAACGAAGATCATACCGCCGACGATGTTACCCAGCGTGACGGGAATGATGTTGTTGGTCCACATGGTGACCCAATTGAGCACGTCGAGGTTCAATCCCACCTTCTGGGCATCGGTCAGGAAGCCGGAGGTCATGATCCCCGCGGGGATGAACATCATGTTGGCGACCGAGTGCTCCAGGCCAGACGAGACGAAGGCCATGATCGGGAACCAGATCCCGAAGAACTTGCCGATCAGGTCGTCGGCGCAGATCCCGAGCAGAACGGCCAGGTTGACGAGCCAGTTACAGCCAATTGCCTTGAGGAACGCGGACCACATCCCTGCCATGCCAAAGTAACTCACCTTGGCAATCGCGATCTGAACCGCCCGAACGCCGAAAGCACTCGCAGTGATCGTCCCCGTGGCGCTGACCGAGGTGTACGGACCGTATGTCATGATGTACGCCCAGCACAGCGAACCGATCAGGTTCCCAATGTAGACCCAGATCCAGAGGTTCAGGACGCTGGCCCAGGAGACCTTGTGGATGAACGCAGCGACGGGTGCGAGCATCGCATCGCCGGTGAAGAGTTCAGCACCCGTCAGGATGGTGATGATAAGCCCGACAGGGAACACGGCGCCCAGAATAAGCTGCGAGACACCCGCCGCGGCAAAGCCGGCGTTGACGAAACCTGCGGCCTGCGCGGCGGCGCCTGCCGAGATGCCCGTGCTACAGACGGTCGCGAGACCCGCGCCCATCGCGATGAATGCCCCGGAGAAGAAGCCGCGGAGCACCATGTTCCACGAGGGCAGACCGGTCTTGTACTTACCGGCATCGGCTGCCTTCGCAACAATTGCTACTGGTGGATGAAATACCATTTATCGATACACCTCTCTGAATCATGCACCTATACCAGCAACGTATTAAACAGCTGCTGTTAGGTCAAAGTAAAAATCCTTTGTGGCCTTATTAATAATTTTCCATTTGTTTTCCAAATCAACGATGAATCGTGGTTTTCTTCGGATCTCGACCAACTGATTTGGTAATATATTTTATTCAACTTTTTCATTTGTTAACTATTTTTAAAAATTTTCATTTTCGAACGTCCAATTTTCTTCACTTAATTCTTTCTCTTCTTCGCGTTTCAGGCGAACGGCGCGCGATAGTCACCAGAAAGATCGACCCATCCAGAGGTGTGATGCGGCAACTGACGAACCACGATTCGCTCCTGGTTTGCATCGGCGTGATCTGCGCTGGTGTCGCTCGGCGCCCCCCCTCCGATCCATCGCGGTTCGCAGCGAACGGCGATTGAATTCGCCCGATTGAGCGGTTGCAAAAGTTTAATTCCACCGATCAAAAACTTGTACAGACTCATCATCTGATGCGGAGAAAAAAGGAAGCTGATATATGGTAGAGAAGAGAGGGGAGAGCGAGATCGTCCGGGAGTTCCGCGAAAAGGATGCGTGGGGGCTCTGCACCTGCATCGATCTCAAGGGATGCGACCCCGTGACGATTCGAGATGCCGACAAGATCCGGCAGTACGTGGTCGAGATCTGCGACCTGATCAAGATGAAGCGATTCGGAGAGCCGCAGGTGATCCACTTCGGTCCTAACGAGCGCGTTGCGGGATACTCGATGACCCAGCTGATCGAGACGTCGCTGATCTCGGGGCACTTTGCAAACGAGATGAACGCGGCATACATCGACATCTTCAGCTGCAAGGAGTATAATCCCGAGGAGGCCGCGGAGTTCACCCGCCAGTTCTTCGGGGCCGATACGTCCAGCTTCCAGGTCCTCTTACGGATCTGAGCGAAAACCACTTCATTTCTTCTTTATTCAACAATTCACGAGATCCTTTCCTCACGGCCGATGTCCGGAGAGCGGGACCTCGTGAGCCAGGTCAGAATCGTCCGGCCAAAAAAAAAGGTTAGTGCTCAGCGGAGCGGTTCGTCGGTGCTACATCCCCCAGAGCGGCCGTCGGCACCGGAAGAGCCGGCGTTGCGATGGTCGTCTTCGCCACCGTCGGCTTGGGTGAGGCGGTCGGCAAGGGTGTGATCGGACCTGCCGGGGCGGAGGGTGTCGGTGTCGCTGTCGGGGTGACCACACCCTTCGGCGTGGACTCCATCGGGGTCACCGTCGCCAATGTGGTCACCGTCACCGTCGGCAGGGGTGTGACGGTGGGCACAGGCGTTGCCTGCTGACCGTCAGTGGGCTCCTGAGCCCGAGTCGTGCTCGTGGTGCCCATGAAGTTGAAGGACATGAAGTTGATGTTCTGGTACCCGCTGAAGACGAGGCGGA
>CAYLUL010000178.1:0-3662 GCA_964386835.1 uncultured Methanospirillum sp. | reverse complement strand
CGGATCGCGCTCGTCTGCGCCGACGTCTCCGGCAAGGGGATGCCGGCGGCGCTCTTCATGGCCCTGGTCCGGACCGTCATCCGGTCCGCCGCGCCCCGGTACGCCTCCCCCGCGAAGGTGATGCGGACGGCGAACGAGGCCTTCTGCGAGGACGCCGGGGAGCGCGGCACCTTTGTCACCACCTTCTACGGGGTCCTCAGGCCCACGATGCGAACGCTCCGGTACGTGAACGCCGGCCACAATCCCCCACTCCTCCTCCGGGCGGCAAGTGGCCGGTTCGAGACCCTGGAGCCGACCGGGCCGGCGCTTGGCCTCATGTGCGGAGTGACATTCGAGGAGGCAGAGGTGACGCTCGATGAGGGGGACCTGGTGGTCCTGTACACGGACGGGGTCACCGACGCGATCGACGGCGCCGAGGTGGAGTTCGGCGAGGAGCGGTTCCGGGCGGTGGTGAGAAGGCTGAGAGAGGCGCCGGTCGCGGAGGTCGTCGAGGGGATCCTCGCGGACGTCGCGGCTCACGTGGACGGCGCTTCGCAGTTCGACGACATCACCCTCATCGTGATTCGGGCGACCACGCCCGGGCCATGAACAGCACGTTCTGGCCCTTCTCGCGCCGGTACTCGGCCCGGTCCATCAGTTCCCGGATCAGATAGACCCCGAGGCCGCCGATCGCCCGGTCCTCGATCGGTGCGTCCAGGTCGGGCATCGGCGCGTTGGCGAATGGGTCGAACGCGGGAGCTGAATCGGCGATCCGGAGTTCGACCCCGGCGGGAGAGGCTCGGGCGCGGACCGTCACCTCCCCGGTAGAGCCGGCGTACCCGTGCACAACTGCGTTCGAGAACGCCTCGTCGAGCGCGAGCACCAGGTCGTCACGGGGCACGCGAGGCACCTCCCGCTCTTCGAGCCAGCCCTGGAAGGCATCGAGCAGGCCGGGCAGTGCTTCCACCGATGCCGGCACGCTCCGCTCGAACTCATCCCGTGCCACGGAAGAGAAGGTTAACGCCGGACACCTTTAAGTGTCCTCCTTCACCACCTCCACCCAGGGATGAGTCCGTGGCGATCGAACAGTATGACGAAATAGGGGTCGTGGTCCTCGCACCGAGAGGCCGGATCGATACCGCGACCGCACCCGCCCTGGAGGCCGCGATCGGCGCGGCGATCGATGGAGGAGGCAGGCGTCTCCTCATCGACCTCGGGGCAGTGCCGTACATCAGCAGTGGGGGCCTGCGCGTCCTCCTCGTCACGGCGAAGCGGCTCCGTGAGCCCGGCGATGGTTTCGCCCTCTCCTCGCTCGCTCCTGAAGTCGAGCGTGTGATGCGCCTGACCGGGTTCTCCACGATCCTCACCTGCCATGCCACTCGCGACGAAGGGGTCGCCGCGCTCCGGGCGGGTTGAGGGGGGCCGACAAGGTGGAGAGATCGCCGCCCAGGCGAACGCCTATCTGGTCCGGCGTCCACTCGTGATCCATGACGGCGCTGCCGCAGAAACGCTCGATCGGGGCCCAGACCTCGGTCGGGGTCCACCCCGTCCTGATCGTCGGATGCTACGACCGGGCGGGCCGACCGAATGCGATGGCCGTGGCCTGGGGTGGAATCTGCTCCTCGAAGCCCCCGGCGGTCGCGGTCTCGGTTCGGCCAGAGCGGTACACCCACGAGGGGATCACCGCTCATCAGGCCTTCACCGTCTCGGTCCCATCCGAGCGATACGCAGCTGAGGCCGACCTCTTCGGGATCGCCTCCGGGCGCGACCTGGACAAGTTCGCTGCGACCGGTCTGACCCCGGTACGGTCCGAGAAGGTCGACGCCTGCTACATCGGTGAGTTCCCCCTCGTGCTGGAGTGCCGCCTGATCGAGACGGTCGACCTCGGAGCTCACACCCAGTTCGTCGGCGAGATCGTCGATGTCCTTGTCGACGAGGACTGCCTGGGCGAAAACGGGAAGCCCGAACTCGGCCGGCTCCGTCCCTTCCTCTACGACGCGTTCGGGTTCGGCTACTTCGGGGTCGGGAACGAGGTCGGGACCGGATTCTCGTCCGGTCGCAGGTTCCTGCCGCGGTAGGCGGCCCCCTCTTTTTTTACGCGATCGTCCGGACGATCCGCTCCCGTTCGACAAGGCCCACGAGCCGAGCGATCAGAACCAGGACCACCGCCAGGACCACGATGGTGGCCGCCTCGGTCTCCGGGGTGGGCGACGATCCCGACACCACCTGGCTGATCGAGAGGAGGGCGATCATGGCGAGCACGATGACAATATTCAGAACCTGATTCTCGCGAAGGCCGAGCAGGAGCTGCACCAGCCCGAGGAGGCCGACTGCGGCCGCCGTCGCGAGCGGGACGACGGCGATGAGGTGGACGACGAGCGTCGGGGTGAGAGGGACCACGACCGGCGCCGCGAGCACGGCAGCAAGGATCGCCAAACCGATGCAGAGAAGGGCGACCAGGGCGGCCATCCCACCGGCACCCAGCACCTTGCCCGCCCAGATGGCGCGGAGGGTGAGCGGGGACGAGAGGACGGTCTCGATCGTCCCATCCTGCTTCTCCCGGAGGAACGCCTGCTGGGAGAAGAGGTACCCGAGGAAGACCCCGAGGACGGGGGCCTGGAGGTAGAGGCTGGAGAGGTCCTGGCCGGTCACGAGCGCCGTGAAGATCGGTGTCGCCCCGACGAAGAGTCCGACGACCGCACCGGCCCCGATCACCGAGCGGGCCCGGAGCAGCACGCGGACCTCGCGCTGGGCGACGAGAAGGACCGGGTTCACGCCTCACCCCGCTTCATCGCCGCGAGGTAAACCTGCTCAAGGGACCGGGCGCGGTACCGGGCCTCCTCAACGCCGACGCCGGCCTCGACCAGGGAACGGAGCAGGTTCGCCGGTGTCTCGCCGGGCTGGAGCGCCACCACCAGTTCTCCAGGGTCTGGCCCGGGCTCGATGGGCCCGAAGCCGGCGAGGACCGCCCGGGCTCTCTCCCGGTCAGCCCCCTCCGCGAGGACAACCCCGTACCGCCGGGGCCCTGTGCCCTGCCGGAGGCTGGCCACCGTCCCGATCGCGGCAAGGTGACCATGATCCAGGATGGCGACCCGCTGACAGATTCGCTCCACCTCGTCGAGGTGGTGGGAGTTGACCAGGACCGCGGCGCCCGACTCCCTGGCCAGACCCGAGATCAGGTCGCGGATCCCCGCCTGCGCGGCCGGGTCGAGCCCCGAGGTCGGCTCGTCGAGAAGGAGCGCCTCAGGGTCATGCAGGGTCGCCCGGACCAGGCCCAGGCGGCGCTTCATGCCGGTGGAGAAGGTCCCCACCAGGTCATCGGCCCGGTCGAGAAGGCCAGCGCGCCCGATCCGGTCGTCGACCGTGTCGCGGTTCACGCCGTGGAGGGCCGCGTAGAACCGGAGGTTCTCCCGGGCGCTCAGCCGGTCGGCCATCCCCGACTGCTCGAGGAGGACGCCGACACGTCGGCGCACATCGGGGTGGTCGGCGAGCGGCACACCGAGGACCTGGGCCTCGCCCCGCGTCGGCCGGAGGAGGCCGAGGAGGAGGCGCATGGTCGTGGTCTTTCCCGCTCCGTTCGGGCCGAGCAGGCCGAAGACCTCGCCCCCCTGGACCTCGAACGAGATCCCGTCCAGGACCTGGCGCCGGTCAAAGGCCTTGGCGAGGTCGCTCACCTCGATCTG
>CAYLUL010000177.1:0-3756 GCA_964386835.1 uncultured Methanospirillum sp. | reverse complement strand
CATAGCCCTGGGCAAAGGGTTCGGGATCCTCCAGGGCGACCAGAACGGCAACTGGACGACCGTGATCGCAGCCGCCGTCTTCATCTAACCCTCATTTTTCCACGTCCCGCTCTCTGCGTCGCGACACCATTAAGTATTCATGCGGACTTCCAGGAGTCGGAGACTTCCAGCATGGAACGTCCGGGAGAGGAGAAGGTGCGGGGCCGGCCCCGGCGGCGCGATGTGAAGCCCGGCGCAGAGGAGCACCATCGTGAAGAGAGCGCTCGCGACTCGGGGAGGTCCGTGCAGACCCCTCCCTCCGGGTATCGACCCCTCGTCGGCCCGTATGTCGAGAGCCCAAAGCGGTCGAGGCCCGCGACGGGTGGTGGCGAGCCCCTCTCGAACCGGGATCGGGCGGACCTTGCCGCGATTCGGATACTCGAGCGCCGGAAGGCGGAGCGACTTCGAGCCCGAAAACCAGGTGCCGGCGCTGATCCCAAGGGAAGCGTGACCCAGGGGCAGGGTGGCGAGGTGACAGGGCCGGACCGGGTGACGGATTCGCGGCGAAGGCAGGCGCGCGATGGACTGGAGGACGAGACGTGATGCCGATGGCGGTCATCGCATGTCTTTTCCCATCTCCGGGCAACCTGTGATCGGTGGGTCATGGATAGAAAGGCCATCCTCCTCGCCGGCGTCGGTGTGATTGTCCTCGTCGCCGCCATTGTATACGCACTCAACCTGGCTTCCCCGGCTCCTTCGGGGAGCTCGGAGCCGGTGACGACAGCATTCCCGACGCCGCGAACAATGGGGTCGAATGAGGCCCTCGACGCCGTCCGCGCGAGTGTCCAGGCGGCGCTCGACCAGATGGATGCGGACACCGCGACGGCGGCAGGGAAACTCGGCTCCCTCGGCATGACAGACAACGAGACTCGGGCGATCCTGAAGGACCTCGCTTTCACGTCCCCTGCGGCCATTGACGCGGCAGCAATCTCGAAGGGCGGCATCATGCTCACCGTTGAACCGGTCGAGTTCCATCACGTGGAGGGCTCGGATATACGAAGCCAGGAGCACGTCGCGCGCCTGCTCTCGACACAGAAGCCCGTGATGAGCCGGGTCTTCGCGACGGTCGAAAAGGTGAACGCGACCGATATCGAGCACCCGGTTTTCACCCCTGCTGGCGGATTCAACGGGTCGGCGAGCCTCCTGTTCCGGCCGGTCGTGCTCCTCACGATCGCGGTCGAGGAGGCGCTCGCCGGGCGGACTGCCGAGGTCTTCGTCGTCGACACGGACGGGGTCGTCCTTTACGACCGTGATCCTGCGGAGATCGGGACGAACACCTTCTCGTCTCCTCAATTCAGGGACTACCCGGAGCTGCAGAAGATCGCGAGCCGGATGGTGAGTGAGCCGAACGGTTCGGGGGAGTACACCTTCAAGACGGAGGGTGGCGCCACCCCGGTTCGAAAGACCGTCTCATGGACCTCCGTGGGGCTCCACGGCACCGAGTGGCGGATCGTCGTCGTTGAGGCGGTCAATCCCTCCTGAGGCCCCCTCTCACCCCGGTTGAGACAACGCTTGCGATCATTCAGGCCTCCCTTTCGATGGGTCCCGGATCACAGGGTACTGCCTCTCATGGTTCACGAGGCCCCCGTCACCTTCTTTGACGCCAGGATTTCGTTTGCTGGAAAGTGGGATGTGCAAACGATCAGTGATGCCCCGTCGTCCCAGCGCATCGACGCCACGCCGTCATGATCGATGTAGACGAAGCAGTCGTTCCTCTGATCCCCCTCGGATACCCAGCTGCCGGTGTTCATCATCAGTACCGGCTTCTCCTCGTCCCTGTCCCAGGCATCACGCAGTCCTGCCCTGTCTTTCGGGAATGATTCTGCGACGTGGGTGTGGCCGAAGACAAGCACCTCGGCGCGATACCGATAGAGCCGACCATGTACCGCAGTGCGATAAATCTCCTCGGTGGACCGGTTCCGGCCGCCGAAGAGCCTGTATGCCGGTTTCTTGATCCACGCAAAGAGTGTCGGGAGTGTCATGGTGAATGTCCAGTAAAGACTGAAGAACAGTCCCAGCAGGAAGTATCCCTCCAGCACCCCCATCACACCCAGGTGCGATCCCCAGGCGAGGCTCACGGCAACGAACGCGAAAAGGATGCCGCTCGCCCACAGGAGGTGGCCCGATGTCGGGGGGAGGAGGTTCTTTCGTGCCCGGGGGGAGAGGCCGAAGAGCCACACGCCTGCGGCACCGATCAACGCGAGCACCACGGCGGAAGTTGCTCCTGCGACCTCGCGTGCGAGAACGGGCACCGGGGCGAACCCGATCAAGGATACTGCGAACGTCGCGAGGGAGATGACGATGCGCATCTTCCAGTCGGTGCTCCTCACGATCGAACAACTGGCCAGGTCCTCCATTGAATCGATGAGGTCGACCCTGCGACCGATCGCCCGCGAGATGGAGTAGGTATACTGCTCGTGGTCGAACTGCTGACCATGGAAGAAGGCGTAGTGAATGCCGCCGGCTTCGAGTCCCATCACATCACCTCCGGTGGTCGCTGCCGGGTAGTGCCGGGGGCTGATCTCCAGGATGCCTTCCGCGTTCAGGACCATCCCCGTCTTCTTGTCCAGGTTCAACCGGTAGGCGCCCTTCCAGGCGATCTTGAGGCTTTCCGCGATCCTCCTTCCATCCTCGTGCCCGGAGAAGATCCGATAGGTCTCTCTCCATGCAGGGGCACTCGTCTGTATGACGGCATCGACCGTCTCGACCAGCTCGCCAATGTCCTCGTCGTGGTTCCCGGTGACGTAGATGATGCTGCAGTCGAGCTCCCGGAGTTTCAGGATCGGGACCAGCGCGTCGAGGAGGGCTGCGTGGCGGTCCTGTGCCCGGGGGTCCCAGAGCTCCAGGATGTCCCCGAGTAAAATCACCTTGGACGGTGGGCGCATCATCATCGGGCAGGTGCTCGTGTCATGGCCGCGCCTGACGACATCACGATGACCCGCCAGGAGATGGTCGAGCAGACGGCAGAAACGGCCCGACGTCTCGGTGTCATCAGCACCCCCCAGGTGAAGGTCGGAGAAGACGAGCACACTCTTCTCAACGGGGATGCTCAGAGTCGCGGGCATGGTCGTCGTCCATCCCGGTCACTCCCTGGGTGACCCGGATCGATCCACTTCATCACCGGGCGGCATGATAAAAGACCCGGAGCGAACTGTTTTGAACCGGCACGGACGGGTCGCCGTGAACCCCCGAGGGGTTCTTTCTTCGTCGTCCCGGGCCGTTCGGGCCAACCGATGAGGCCATTTATTCATTTTTTGAAAAACAGAGGATTTGATTACTTTCACGAAAAAATCGGCAAATTTTTCTGATCAACCTGGCCTTCCTTAACGAAATCAATTTTGCTTGCGGAGTAGACAACCAATATTTCGTCGAATTTCTCTAAAAGGAGGCTTTATCTGGTATTTTCTCCCAGAGATCCTCATGAGTCTGGTGCTCGATGCGAAGAAGGGAATTATCACCGAGGAGATGAAGGAGGTCGCCCGCCAGGAGGGACTCGATCCCGAGTTCGTCAGGCGCGGTGTCGCTGGTGGACATATCACGATCCCGGTCTCGCCGTACCGGAAGGTGCGTCTTTGTGGGATCGGCGAGGGCCTCCGGACCAAGGTGAACGCCTCCATCGGGACCTCATCGGACATCGTCGACATCGATATCGAGGTCGAGAAGGCCCGCCAGGCTGAGCTTGCCGGAGCGGACACCCTGATGGAGCTCTCCACGGGC
>CAYLUL010000176.1:0-3772 GCA_964386835.1 uncultured Methanospirillum sp. | reverse complement strand
GGGCCGAGCCGCGATATCGGGGAGAAAACCCGAATACATCCTGGAAGAGATCGAGGCGATGAAGCTCTTCCCCGACGGAGCGCTCGACCACGTGGTCTTCGTCGACGACGGGCTCGCGCGCGGTGCCGCCCTGATGGGGCGCTGCATGCTCTCGATCGGCAAGCCGAAGTTCCCGCTCGGGGGCCGGCGCGGGGGCAAGTGCATCATGGCTAAGAGGATCGCGTGTGGAAAGTAAGGAGAGACCTATGGCAGAGACCAGCGAAGCACCCGAGCTCTACGATGTGGTGATCCCCCCGGGGGTCCCGCAGAAGATCATCCGGGAGATCGTCCAGCGGTTCCCCGGAGAAGTAATCGACAAGCCTCAGCGCATGAAGTTCGCGAACATGGACGGAGACGAACGTGAACTCCTCGCGTACCGAACCGATCTTGAAACCGCCAGGGCGGTCGAACAGTTCATCTTCGACCAGTTGAAGGCGTTCATCGGCGAGGAGTAGACCCCGCCACCTCTTCTTCGCACCGGACCAGGAATTCGGCGATCAGCCTGGGGATCGGTGCGGTCATGCAGTGCCAGTTCGGAGTCCCGTTCACCTCGAGGACCGTGAAACCATCCCCCGCTGGGAGGAGGTCAACCCCCGCGTAGTCCGCCCCAACGGCGCGCGCAGCGGCGACGGAGAGCCGCGCCATCTCCGGCGTGACGTCGACCGCCTCGCCGAGCCCGCCCTGGTGGATATTGTGGGTCAGGTGCGCCGAGCGCCGACGGATCGCGCCGACCGCCTCGTCCCCGATGACGAAGATCCGGTAGTCCTCATCGTTGGGGACATACTCCTGGAGATAATAGGGGGGCTCCTCGAGGTCGTCGGCCGACGCCACCAGGCGGATGCCGTTGCCATCATAGCCGTAGACCGGCTTGAAGACGGCCTGACCCCCGTGGCCCTCGATGAAGGCATCGGCCCGAGCCCGCGTCCGAAGCAGCCCTGTTGCGGGTGAGGGAAGACCGGCTTCGAGCAGGAGCATGGTCGTCGCGACCTTCGACGCGCAGGTCGCGATCGCTGTGGGCGAGTTCACCACCCGGTTTCGGGTAGCGAGTGCCTGCAGGGTCTCGAACTGGTGCCCATCCTGCCGGAGCCCGCAGGCCCAGATCACTGCGTCCCGGACCGGGCAGCTGAACGGATCGACATCATCGAGCCACAGGCAGGTCCAGTCCGCCCCGAGCGTGTCGAGCGCATCCGTCACCATACTGGTCGAGTTGTCGTCGGGCGTATCGGTCGGCTTCGGAATGATCTGGATCATGGCCGCTCTCCTTGCATCAGGATGGGCGTCCTTCGCGGATATAGCAGCCGGCAGGCACCTTTTTTTCCTGTTCCGGGCGACACCGTCACCATGCGCTACTACGCCCACCCGGAGGAGGGACTCGATCTCGTCCGGGTCAACGAGGCGGTCGAAGAGGCCTTTCGCGCCCTCGGCAGGTGCGAGGTCGAGATGCCCCCCAAGGTCTACGTCTCCATCAACGGCGGCGACTTCCGGACCATGCCCGCCTCGATCCCCTCGCTCGGACTCGCCGGCGTGAAGGTTGTGAACGTCCACCCCGAGAACCCGGGGCATGGACTCCCGAGCGTCATGGCACTCCTCGTCCTCCTTGAACCCGCCACCGGTCTTCCCTACGCCCTGATGAACGCGACCACGCTGACCGATCGGCGAACCGGTGCTGCCGGGGCGATCGCCGCCCGTCACCTCTGCCGCAGGACCGACGGGGTCGAACTCGGGATCGTCGGGGCGGGACGGCAGGCCGAAGCCCAGCTCGAGGCGATCCGCGCCTGGCTCGGGATCGAACGGGTGCGGGTCTGGAGCCGAAGCGAGGCGAGTGCCGCGGGGTTTGTGCGCCGGTACCCTGACCTCGATGTCAGGCATGCCGACCTCGAGCAGGTGGTCGATTGCGACCTCCTGGTGACGACCACCCCCTCGCGCATGCCGCTGGTGCAGGACGACTGGGTCCGGGACGGCACGCACATCAACGCGATCGGTGCGGACGCCCCGGGAAAACAGGAGCTCGACCCCGCGATCCTGGCGCGCGCGCGCCTCTTCGTGGACGACCCGCGGCAGGCGATCCACTCGGGCGAGATCAATGTCCCGATCGCCGCCGGTCTTTATGACTCCGGGCAGATCGCCGGCACCCTTGGAGATGTCGTGCTCGGAAGAGCGGGGCGCCGCTCGGACGCCGAGGTGACGGTCTTCGACTCGACCGGGCTCGCGATCCAGGATCTCGCCATCGCAAAGATCGCCCTTGCCGGGCCTGATACGGGGATCGAGATTCCCTTCCCCTAGGACTCGCCCTCGTCCAGGGGAGCCTCTTCAGAACCGGGGTGTGCGGGTTCACGACCGGGCAGGGCGAACTTTCGCCAGACCTGTTCCCGGTAGACCGGGCCGGAGTTGTAGGCGCAAAAGGGGATCATGCGGCCGTCGGGGGTCGCGTAATGGATGCAGCACCGGCTGACACGGTCGGTATCGTAGTTGTAGTTGTCCATGAAGTGCATGGTCCCGATAAAGAGCGCGTTCCAGTGAAACTCTCGAAGCGCGTCGTAGTTCTGCGAGATCAGGGCCTGGGCGATCAACCGCCAGATCTCGGCACCCTTCCCCGACGGGTCCTTTTTGAGCGCTCCGTGCAGGTCTTTGAGCCCTTCGAGCATCGCCCGATACTTGTTGATCGAGCCGCCCCGTTCGATCGTCTCCGCCATGTGTTCGACCGACTCGAAGAACCGGTCCACGTCCAGGATCCGATTCACGGGCGTGATCCCGTCATCGTTGACAAAGATGTAGGTCGCCGCCCCGCAGTGCTGGTGAGCCGTGAACTCAACGACCCGATGCCCCGTATACGCCTCGGCCAGCCGCGAGAACGGCAGGACGCAGGGCACGGGGTAGAAGTCGTCCTGCCGGATCACCCCATCGGTCTGGGCCTCGATAGCGGCCGTCAGGTCGGGGATCGTGATCCGTTCCTTCTCCACGTCGTCCTCACTCGCAGCCCCGGTGAAGGCAACCGGCTGGAAGTTCACCCCGCGCACGGCCCGGATATGCTCAGCCGCGAACCGGATGATCTCACCGACCTCGTGGTCATTGCGCCCCCGGATCACGGTCGGGACCAGCACCACGCCCATGCGAGCGTTCATGCACCGGTCGATCGCTCGAAGATTGAGCGTGATGAACGGGTTCGTCTCCCGGGAGACGCCATCGAAATGGAGGTAGATGGTCGAGAGGCCTGCATCCTTCAGCGACTCGACATACCCCTCCTCCCTGGCGATCCGGACACCATTCGTCGCGATCTGGACCTGAGAGAATCCGAGCTCCTTCGCACGGCGGATCAGCTCCGGCAGGTCGTCCCGCATCGTCGGCTCGCCCCCCGAGAACTGGACTGCTGGGGGCGACACGGGCCGCTCCGTCCGGAGCATCCGCATCATCTCGATCACCTGGTCGAAGGTTGGCTCGTACACGAAGCCGCATGCCCGTGCGTTGGCGAAACAGAAGTCGCAGTTCAGATTGCACCGGTTGGTCAGGTCGATGTTCGCGAGCAGCGTGGTCGACTGGTGCTGGGAGCAGAGCCCGCACTCCGACGGGCAGTTCCGCTCCGGCACCTCGTGTTGCGGGTTCTCGACCCCGCTCCCCGGATGGTTGTAACTCTCGAACCGGTCGTACATGCGCACGTCGGACCAGTAGAGGGAGCGGATCGGACCGTGCTCCGGGCACTCCCGTTCAATCCAGACCTTCCCGTCCTGGTCGCGAA
>CAYLUL010000175.1:0-3829 GCA_964386835.1 uncultured Methanospirillum sp. | reverse complement strand
CGAAGTCGAGCCAGACTCCGAGCTCCCGGAACTGCTCGGACATCAGCTCGCGGTTTGTGACGGCGAACCGCCGGCACTCATCGATGAAGGATCGGATCCCAAAGGCCTCGATCTCCTTCTTGGACTCAAAGCCGAGCTTCTTCTCGACCTGAACCTCGATCGGGAGACCATGCATATCGTAGCCGGCTCGGTCGATGACATGCCGCCCACGCATCCGGACATGGCGGAGGACTGCGTCCTTGATGATCTTGTTCCAGGCGGTCCCGAGGTGGATATGCCCCGTTGTATACGGCGGTCCGTCGACAAAGAAGAAGGGCGGGTCGCCGGCATGGAGGGCCCTGACCCCCGCGTATATCTTTTCCTCGTCCCAGAACCGACGAACCTCGTCCTCGAGATCGACCGGGCGGTAACTGCCCGCGACGTCCTTCACCGCGACTCCTCTCCGTCCATGAGTGGTTTAAAAGTCGGTCGTCACAGCCCAAGTACTTTTTTACGGGTCCAACCCGGGAGATCACCTTCTACGACCAGCCCCGCTCCATGTTCCCGTCGATCGGAACCGATCGAGTTTAATCCACAGAGGGCCGTTCATCTCGTATGATCGCAGCACTGGCGGTGTGATGATGACACGAACCACTCTGGGAATCCTGGGCACCCTCCTCTTCGCCCTGCTCGTCGCCTGGGCGGCGGCGGAGAGTCCGGGAAACACGACGATCAACGGGTCCGTCACGGTGGGCCCCGGCGCGACCTTTTCCACCGAGCTGCTCTGGCAGGAGACGTATGGCGCCGATTCAAACACCAGGTTCCTCTCGCTTCTCCCGGGGGCGAAAGACGAATACATGCTTGTCGGCGTGGCTACCAGCAACGGGGACCTCGTCCTCGCCCGGGTGAATCGGACAGGCGCGCTCCTCGATCAGCACCGGGTGTCGCTCAGCCCGGGAGGTGGGGGGACTCCCGCCGCCGTCTCCTTGACCCCGGACGACGGACTGCTGGTCGCCGGGAGCGCCCGTTCCGTAGCGCCCGGTGACGAGGACGTCGCGCTGCTTCGTCTCCGGAACGATGGCTCGCCTCTCTGGAGCCGGTCGTTCGCGATCGGGTCTGGGGTGGATCGCGGCACTGCCGTCCTGCCAGCGATGGACGGGGGCTTTCTTGTTGCCGGGACAACTGCTTCACCGACCGGCGTGAGCACCGACCTGCTCCTGCTCCGGGTCGATGAGGCCGGTGGTAAGCTCTGGCACCGCATCCACCCTCTGGGAGCCGGTCAACTGGCGGTCAGCGACCTGCGTCCTGCCCCGGGCGGGGGCTACCTCCTTGTCGGGACGACCGATTCGGGCCGCCCGGGCACAAGTGCCGTGCTTCTCATGAGACTGACAGCGGACGGGTCGAAGGCGTGGCAGCAGACCTATGCCTCCGGGTCCGGATCGGCTCGCGGGGTGACACTTGTTGCGGGTTCTGACGGCGGCTATCTGCTCCTTGCAGAAATCGGGGCGATGGATTCGACCGGGTCCGTCCTGGTCAATGTCGACACGGATGGACGCGAGCGGTGGCGCGTCGGGCTCGGTAGCAACGCCTCGCTTCCTGTACTCGGCCATGACCTGGCGGTGGTCGGCAACCACGGATACCTTGTTGTCGGGCAGAACGGCTCCCCGGAAGCCTCCCGGTCCCTCGTCACCATGGTCGACCGTGCTGGTGATGAGGCCTGGAACCACTCCTGGTCGGTTGGCGGGACCGCCGCTGACCGTGCCGGCGCGGTGCTCGTCTCGGGACCGGACCAGTACCTGGTCGCCGGTGACACGGTCTCGTCCATGGACCGGCAAGCAGCGCTCTACCTTGCGGCCATCGGCATCGCGACCGTCGCACCGAACATCACCGTGAACGCGACGCCCACAACGGTCGAGACCCCCGCGGGGAATGAAACCTCCGTGCCGACGCTCCTCCCCTCGACACCTTCAACAACCCCTGTCGCGACCACGACGGCCGCTCCTGCCGGGCTCGTCCCCCTGCTGGGAGCTCTCTCGGCCGTCTGCCTCTTCACCGCCTCCCGGCGCCGGTAACACCCCCACGTTATTTAGGATCACCCCGATGCCCCGGTGGTGCGACAGGGCTAACCGGTGGCCGAACCCACCCTGATCTGGAGGGAGCGGACCATGTTTTCGGGGCAACGGTACGGGGGGTCTCCAGGGATCCCTGCGGTCCTGGTCCTCCTCGCCTGCCTCGTCCTGCTCGTTTCATCCCCATCCGGAGCCCTCACAATCGCGTGGGAGTCGTCTATCGGCGGGGCCGGGGACGAGGGGATCGCCTGGCTCGCTCCCCTTCCCAGCGGGGGCTTTTTCGTCGCCGGGAACACCTCGACCGATGCCCGGGGCGGGTCGGATATTCTGCTTGTCAGGACCGACTCCCGCGGACGCCCGGTGCAGACTGTCCGTCACGGTACTGGCCCCGCCCGAGACGAGCCGCTCGTCGGAGCCCTTGTCCCCGGGGGCGGAGCGGTCGTCGTGGGCCTGTCGATTCCTGACTCCCAGCCACCCGTGCTCCACCTGCTCCAGGTGGACCCCCAGCTCGCACTGGTCTGGGAGCGCACCTATCCGGCCAGGAACGGGCCCGATGATGCGTTCGGCGTCGCGGTGCTCGCTGACGGGGGGTTCCTTGTTCTCGCCGGTCAGGCCACCGGGACAGGCCGTTCGATCCTCCTCCTCCGGCTGGAGCCGGACGGCACCGAGCGCTGGCGTCGAACACTCGTCTCTCGCCCGGGGCTCGCCCGTGCAGGCCTCCTCGCCAGGCTTTCTGACGGAGGGTTCCTGGTCGCAGGTGCCGACGATCGGGCGGTTCAGCACGACCTTGACCTCTTTGTTTTTCGGCTCGACGGCGAGGGAAGAACCCTGTGGGAGCGCTCGTTCCCAGACCCGGGAGCAAATTTCTTCCCGGTGACAGCGGCCGAATCCCCGGACCGCCGGGTGGTGATCGCCGGCATAGAGGACGGCCCGTACGGCACCCGCGTCGCTGCAACCGCTATCGACCCTTTCGGCCGGTCCGCCTGGTCCTGGGGTGGGTGGCCAGCCGCCGGCCCGGCGGATGTGGGGGCCGTCGTGTTCGCCGATGAGACCTGTCTTGTCGTCGGCTCTGGGTCAGGTCTCGATCGCCAGGGGGAGGCGTCGCACCTCGTGCTTGTCGAGATCAGGCCCGACGGGGTCGAGCAGTCCCGGTTCACCGCCTCTCCCGTGGACGGCGACGAACAGGGGCGGGCAGCCGTTGCCGTGGGCAGTGTGGTCCTGTTGGGGATCGAGGGGCGGTCCACCTGGACCCATGGGACCGACATCCTTCTCCGTGCCGTATCGGCTGACGGTGATCCCGATGCAACAGCGCCGCAATCAACACCGACTTGCCCCCCCACACAGCCGGTCGCTCATTCGATGACACATGTTCCATCACCGACGCCCTCTCCTCCGGCCGAGGCTTCATTTTCTCTTCTTCCTGCCCTCGGGGCAGTCGGCACGCTGCTTCTCGCTGTCGGGCGCCGAGAGGCCGAATGATTTCAGTGTCTTTATCTCGTGCCGGCCTGTAGTTCTACTGGATTGAAGTGACGGTGCATCAATGAGAGCTAACACCTGCTGGATGGTGGCCACAGCGGCACTGCTGGTGCTGGCCGTGCTGATCGGTCCTGCCGCCGGAGCGGCGACCGGGCCGGTCGTGGAGTGGGAGAGCTGGATCGGTGGAACCGGCCACGATGTCGTCTTCGACATCCAGGAGACCAGCGACGGTGGCTACCTGCTCGCCGGGAACACGACCCCGGTGAACGGGAACGGCGAGGCCTACCTCGTCAAGCTCGACGCGA
>CAYLUL010000174.1:0-3935 GCA_964386835.1 uncultured Methanospirillum sp. | reverse complement strand
GCCGGTGTTGCGTCGAGGTCGATATCCCGCGCGCGGATCTGAAGTACTTCGCCGACACGCGCGCCCGTCGAGAGGAGCACGAGCGTCATGGTCCGGTACGGGGTCCGCATGTGCGGCAGGAACTGCCGGATGGCATTGATGCTGATGTTTTCCTCCTGAGCGACAGGAGAGGTGTTCCCAAGCCGCTTCCGAATGTTCTTCTGCTCGAGCCCTGACAGCTCGATCTCGTTGTCTTCGAGCCACCCAACCACGGCGTTTCGGGCAACCCGCTTCGAAGATCCCGAAAACCCGGAGCGGGTCATCGCTGCGAGGAAGGACACCAGATCCCGACCTGGCTTGTGACCGGACTGGAGCGAGTCGAGATAGGTTATGGCAATCCGATCGGTTTCGGCCATGCGCTCGGCACCGTTGGCCGGGTCACGTCCCTGACGGATAGGCGCATCGGGGTTGTCGATCCACGCAAAGAACTTGTGCAGACCGATGGTGTACGCCTTCCGGGTGTTGGGCGCATCCTGGTTGCGTACAAACGACGTCACCGGGCCGTTGGATCTGAGGGCTATCATCCCACTCCACCACATTTTCTTAGGGTAGTTGAGTATATAAAGGATGCTGTAATATCCTTCCGTAAAAGTTTGCTTACTTGTTGATATCGTAACGAAACCCCATATGACAGTAGTTGTGGGCGTGGGGCGGGTTAAAAGATTGGGTTTTGCAGGTTTTATGCCCGTCGGCGCCCTGTTCGATCCGACCAGTTCCGCGGTTCCCCGCCCTTCACCATGCTGCCTGGCGAGCTGCGGAGATGAGCGTTGCCACCATCGCCCGTCGAACGGTGAGCGAGCCCCCTTTTCTCTCCACGTCTCCGTAAAACGGGGTGCTGCTGACCTCTGCAACGGGGAACTGGCCATGTCGAGGTCATGACCTCTCGATGCAGTCGTGATGGCGGGAGGGAACGTGATCTCTCGACAGTTTTTTAATCCCGCCTGCATGAACCATACAGCAGATGTACAGCGCGAACGATGCCGTCCCCAGGCCGGAAGAGTTCGAGGTTTCGGACGATGTGATCGCCTACGTGGCTGAACGGAAGACGGACTTTCGGATCTGCACCTCCTGCGGCGGCCCCGTGCTGCTCCCGATATCGGTCAAGCCCCCGAAGCCGACGGATATCCAGGTGCCGGCCGGTGACCGGATGATCTATGTCTCGATCTACCAGGCCCGGTACCTCGACACGATCCACCGGGGGATGATCCCGTTCTTCGTGCCGAAGTGCCGGCCTCCGGTCAGCAATGAGTATTGAGGAACTCGAACACACGGCGGACCTCCTGTTCCGGATCCGGGCGGCAACCCTCGTCGACCTCTTTGCCGAGGCGGCCCGGGCCCTGATGAAGACTCTCTATCGGGACCTCCAGGGGCCGAACACCGGTACGTGGCCGATCGAGATTGCGGCAGCCGACCGTGAGTCCCTTCTGTACAACTTCCTCTCCGAGGTGCTCTTCCTCGCTGAGGCCGAGAACCTGGTCTTCACCGGGTTCGAACTGGCGGTGACCGCCTCTCCCCCCGCTGTGGCCGGTCGGCTCGTGGGCCGGCCGTTCGACCCTGCCCGGGACGCGGGCGGCACCGAGGTGAAGGGGATCTCGTACAGCGACCTGTCGATCGTGGAAGGGGATGGCGAGTTCTGCCTGGAAGTGCTCTTCGATGTCTGATATCATGAAAGGGGCGACGAGAACCGGACCCTTCGAGTGGGAGCTCCCGGTCGGCTTCGTCCCCGGGATGCGGGTTCCCGGCCGGTTCTTTCTCTCGGAAGCGCTCGCGGGAACCCTTGAGGAGGGTGCGCTCCGGCAGCTGGCGAACGTCGCGACCCTGCCGGGGATCCGCTCCTGCTCGCTCGCGATGCCGGACATCCACTGGGGGTACGGCTTTCCGATCGGGGGGGTGGGCGCGTTCGACCTCACCGAGGGCGTCATATCGCCGGGCGGCGTCGGGTTCGACATCAACTGCGGCGTCCGCCTGGTCGCGACCCCCCTCACCGAGGCCGATCTTGGCGACAAGGCGGCGGTGATCGAGGAACTGTATCATGCGGTGCCAACCGGCGTCGGAGCACGATCGCCTCAACGCCTCGGCAGGGAGGACCTCCGATCGATGCTCAACGACGGGGCCCGCTGGGCGGTCGAGGCGGGGCTCGGTCTCGAGCGGGACCTCGATCGGTGCGAGGGGTTCGGCCGGATGGAGGGGGCCGACGCCTCGATGGTCTCTGCCAAGGCGCTCCAGCGGGGCATGCCCCAGTCCGGCACGCTTGGCGCCGGCAACCACTTCCTCGAGCTCCAGGTGGTCGACGAGGTCTTCGATCCGGAGGTCGCGGCCGCGTTCGGCCTGGAGGCGGGAACCGTCGCGGTGATGATTCACTGCGGCTCGCGCGGGCTCGGTCACCAGGTCTGCACCGACTACATCCAGGTCCTCGAGGCAGCGACGAAGCGGTACGGGATCACGCTCCCCGACCGCCAGCTCGCCTGCGCCCCGATCGACAGCCCCGAGGGGCGGTCCTACTTCGGGGCAATGGCGGCAGCGGCGAACTATGCCTGGGCGAACCGGCAGGTGATCATGCACCAGGTCCGGGAGGTCCTCGGCCGTCGGTTCGGCCTCGCCCCCGAGGACCTCCCCCTCGTGTACGACGTCGCTCACAACATCGCGAAGATCGAGGAGCATGCGGTTGCCGGCGCTCGAGAGCGGGTCTGCGTCCACCGCAAGGGCGCCACTCGGGCCTTCGGGCCTGGCGCTCCGGGCCTGCCCTCCGACCTTGCCGCGCACGGCCAGCCGGTGATCATCCCTGGGAGCATGGGGACGCCCTCGTTCCTGCTCCGGGGGACCGATGAGGCGATGCACCGCACCTTCGGCTCGACCTGTCACGGCGCTGGGCGGGTGATGAGCCGCTCGGGGGCGAAGAAGCAGCTCGCCGGCGCCGAGGTGAAGGAGGCCCTCCGCCGGGAGGGAATCCTGGTCCGCGCCCCGAACGATGCGGCGATCGCGGAGGAGGCTCCGTCGGTCTACAAGTCGTCCACCGAGGTGGTGCGGGTCGTTCACGAGGTCGGGCTCGGCCGGCTCGTGGCGCGCCTTCGGCCGGTCGGGGTGATCAAGGGATGACACCGCCCCGCGCCGGTCTGCTCTGGGACACGCCGACCACCTTTGTACGGTTCGTCGAGGACTGCGGCCTCTCCTGCGAACTGGTCACGCCCCAGCTCTGTGCCGCGCCGTTCTTCCGGGGGTCGTTCTCGGTGCTGGTGGTCCCCACTGGCTTCGGGAACCCGGCTTACTCGCGGACGCTCGTCGCGCTCCGGGCCTCGCAGCACCGAATCCAGCGGTTTCTCGAGCGGGGTGGGGCCCTCGTCGTCTTCGGCGCGGCGATCGACCGGGCCGATGCCTACGACTGGCTCCCGTTCGGGCTCACCTACCACCACGAGCACGCGCCCTGCCGGCTCGAGCCGGTCGAGCCGATCCTCTTTGACGCCCTCTTCGCCGACTACAATCCCGACGCGATCGAGTGCGACGGCTGGTTCGAGGAGAATGAGGGCGAGGTGGTCGCTACAGCGGAGGGCCGGCCCGTCGCGGTGATGAAGCGGGTCGGGGACGGGCTCGTCGTCGCCACCACGGTCCACGAGTACCCGTCGCGGGGCTTCCTCTCGTTTATCGGGCGAGAGCGAGGCGAGGCGGTCTTCTAGACAGTGGGCAGGCCGGATCGTCCTGTTCACCCGGAGTCGGAGGATTCCCCTCATCTCCCGCGTGTTCGGTGCGGTCGTTCAAGCCGCCCACCCCGGTCACGGATACGGCGGGAGGGTTCTCGGTACGCCGCACGGAACGATTCTGCTGACCTGGACCCCCCAGCAGGTCCGGGTGTAGGAATCCGGACCGATCCGACCTTCAGTCCTTCATGGACCCTGACATCC
>CAYLUL010000173.1:0-3959 GCA_964386835.1 uncultured Methanospirillum sp. | reverse complement strand
ACATCGATGTGATGAACCGGTACGGCAACAACAACGTCTACATCCTGAACCGTGCAACATCGCAATACCCGATGCCGAGCGTCCCGCAGATCGCGGCGAAGTCGATCCCCCCGTTACCCCAGCCCGGTCAGGGCGGGATCACACCCATCGGCCCCACCATCTCCCCGATTACCACAGTGCCGGTCATCCAGCCCACCCAGGTCCTCCCGACCGGGTCCAGCCCGGTCCCGACCATCTCGAGCCAGCCGACGGTCGTGCCGGGCTCGGACTCGTGGGCCGCACGTGGGTTTGGCTCTGCTCGCCGCTACTCCGGTGCCGCCTGGGGCACCGGATCCGGGACAACCCGTGTCCAGCCGACGGTCACCACCGGAACGGGACAGGTCGTTCGTCCCTCGACACCGTTCGGGGGCGGCAGGGGCGGCGGTTCGTACAGCGCCTTCGGCGGGCGCTGGTCGCCGTTCTGAACGGGGCGGTTCCCCGTTCCCTCTCTTTTCCGGGTCCTGGAGCGCCCTTACGACCGCACGGCGCAGAATGTGGTAACTATTTTCTCTCTCGGCCCCAACAGGTGCTTCGATGAGGATCACAATCGTCGGGGCCGGGCACGTGGGCGCTGTGACGGGTGCCGGCCTCGCCGAGATGGGTCATCAGGTCATGCTGGTCGATCGCGACGAGGGGGTCCGCGAACGGCTCGCGCGAGGTGAGCCTCCTTTTTTCGAACCCGGACTCGAGGCGATGATCCGCGGGAACCGCTCCCGCCTGGAGACGACCGGCGACCTTGCCGGGGCCGTTGGCGGGAGCGCGATGACCTTTCTGTGTGTTGGGACTCCGTCGAACGGCGTGGGGGAGGCCGATCTCTCTGCTGTCCTGGCAGCAAGCGCGGCGATCGGAGCAGCACTCGCCGGCATGTCTGATCCGCACACGGTCGTGGTGAAGAGTACCGTGCCCCCGGGAACGACCGCGAACCTGGTCCGTCCGGCGATCGAGACGGGCGCCGGCAGGACAGCCGCGGACGGGCTCTCGGTCGTGATGAACCCCGAGTTCCTCCGCGAAGGAGCGGCCGTACAGGACTTTTTCCTTCCAGATCGGCTCGTCCTCGGTGCAGACGACCCAGCTGGAACGGATGCCCTCGAGGCGCTCTACCGTCCGTTCCGTTGCCCACGGGTCCGGTGTGGTTCCACGACTGCGGAGATGGTGAAGTACGCCTCGAACGCGTTTCTTGCCGTCCGGATCTCGTGCGCGAACGAGATCGGAAATCTCTGCAAACCACTTGGTATCGATACGCACGAGGTGCTTGGCGCAGTCGGGCTCGACGACCGGATTGGGCCCCGGTTCCTTGGAGCCGGGCTCGGGTTCGGAGGCTCCTGTTTTCCGAAAGATGTTCGGGCGCTCGTCGCACTCGCCGGGACCCTGGGGCGAGAAGCAAGGCTCCTTTCCGCCGCTCTTGACGTCAATGAGCGACAGCCGGACACCCTTATCGACCTCCTTGAAGCGCGGGTCGGGATCGCCGGTCGACGGATCGGAGTGCTCGGGCTCGCGTTCAAGCCCGGGACCGACGACATCCGCGAGAGCCGTGCGATCCCGGTCGTCCAGGGCCTGCTTGACCGTGGGGCTCGGGTCCTCGCCTACGACCCGATGGCCAGGGAACGGTTCCGGCAGGTACACCCCCAGATCGATTACTCAGAGAGCGCCGCAGAGGTCGTCTCCGGGACCGATGCGACCGTGATTGTCACCGAGTGGCCCGAGTTCGAGGAGCTCGACTACACCGGGAGGACGGTGTTCGACGGGCGGCGCTGCCGCCGGGCGGAAGAGACCGCCGCTGTCTACGAGGGGATCTGCTGGTGACCCGGATCACCCGGGCGGTGATCCCGGCTGCTGGCCTCGGGACCCGGTTCCTCCCGATGACCCGGTCGATGCCAAAGGAGATGCTCCCCGTCGGCCATAAGCCCGTGATCCAGTACGTGATCGAGGAGGCGGTGGACGCCGGCATCACCGAGTGCCTCATTATCACGGGCCGAGGAAAGAGGGCGGTCGAGGACTACTTCGACCGAAGCGACATCGCGGAGAACGAGGAGAACACACGCCTTGACGCCCTTCTCGACCGGCTCGACATCTACTTTGTCCGCCAGAAGGCGCCCCGTGGTCTCGGTGACGCGCTCCGCTATGCTGAGCCATTCACCTCAGGGGAACCGTTCGTAGTCCTGCTCGGGGACACCTTTACCCGCCCCTCCTGCCTCCCTGCGCTGATCGAGGGATATCGGCGTCACCGGGTCTCGACGATCGCCGTGCAGCCCGTCCCTGAGAACCTCCTCGACCGGTACGGGGTCGTGGCTGGCACACCCTGCGGCCCCGGAGAACTCCGGATCACCAACATGGTCGAGAAGCCGAACCCCCGGAAGGCTCCCTCGAATCTGGCGGTGCTCGGCGCCTACCTGCTCACCCCCTCGATCTTCCCCGCGCTCGCACGGACCCGACCCGGAAAGAACGGGGAGATCCAGCTGACGGACGCACTCCGCGAGGCGGCCGAAGCGGGCCGCCTGGTCGGCTGCATCTCGACCGGGCGGCGCTACGATATCGGCGAACCGTTGAGCTGGCTGCTCGCCAACATCGAGCTGGGGCTCGTCGATCCGAACACCCACCGGGCGGTGCGCGAACTTCTCGAGGAGTTGGGGATCGAGCAGGGCAGACCCCCTGCAAGGAGCCAGTCGATCCCCGCCCCGTAGCCCTTCGATCATGACCCGGCGGTCTGGTTGAGAGCCGCCTCCAGCGCGTCGATCCGCTCGCCGATCCGAGCGACCAGCCCCCGGAGCTCTGCGATCACCGCGGCGGGGTCGCCGGTGCTGGGTGCCGGACCGACATCGCCGAGGAGGGCAAGCGCACCCTCCAGGGTCGCGGAAACAAAGGTCGTGCCGCCCCGAGCGCGGACGAGCCCGACCGCCTTCATCTCGCCGGAGGGTGCAATCACCGGGACGACCCAGACTTCCTCTCCGCCGATCACGTACATAATCGGCTGGACGACCCGCAAGCCCATCACCTTCGAGACCTCGGGGTCCTGCTGGACGTTCTGAGCAGCACCGAGGTCGTTGTAGATCCCGTCGTGCCGGTGGAAGGTCGCACTGCCGTCCCGGGCGTCGACCAGCATGTACCCGACCATCGAGAAGTCCCGCCCCGCCGACGTCAGGGGCGAGAACCAGTACTGCCGCCCGTCGCCACCAACCACCAGGTAGACATCGGTCCCTTCGGCCTCGACCCGCACCCGCCCGTCTTCGCCCACGTTCGTCGAGAGCCCGCCGGTCGGGTGGAGCACATCCCGCTGGCCGAGCCAGGAGTTGAGCCAGCCCCCGCGGTAGGCCCCCCACCAGCCGAGGTAATCCTCGACCAGGGCCTCGTTGTACGGTCGCTGGACCCAGTCGGGGACGCCGTCCGAGGGATACACCCGGACCGCTCCCGAGATGGCGTCGACGACGGCGACCCCGACAGGGATGTCGCCGGTGATACCGAGCACCGAGGGGGAGGTCAGCTGTGCCACCCAGGCCGGGCTCGTGCCAACCTGAAAGACGGGCTCGCGGATCACCACCCCGGGCGACTCGAAGTAGATCGAGCGAAAGAGGTCGTGGCCAAAGACGGCGTTCGGTGTGTAGCGGAGGTCGGCAGCGACGAACCTGGCCTCCGCGTAGGGGTCCTCTGCCGGGACCAGGACATAACCACCCGTCCCCTCGTCGCCGTACACCAGGGCCTTGTACGGATCGGTATAGTCGAGGGGACAGAGCCAGGTGATCGAGCCGTTCAATTGCTGAACATGGACCTCCTCGGTGCCGGCCTTGTACCCGATCCGGCCGACCGGCTTGTCGGCTCGCCAGAGCGCCGTCTCGGACGAGACCTGACGGATGTGCCCGGTGGAGATCACCGTGGCCGTCTCGGATGATTCGTTCACCGGCAGGATGCCGGCAAGGTCCGTGGCG
>CAYLUL010000172.1:0-3987 GCA_964386835.1 uncultured Methanospirillum sp. | reverse complement strand
GAGACCCAGGAGTTCGCTCCTGTTATCCAGGCCCTGGACTCCCTGAGATCGTTGATGTACAGAGAGAAGCGAGCGCTCTCGATACCATCTCACATGTCGCTGGTCCCGTTTCACCTGTCGTTTTTTCGAAATCATTCTCAGCACCCGGAGGATCTTTCCAAACTCCGACGACATTTTTGTCACCAGCACGGTCACGGTTTCTCCCGCCAGGTACCGTCGTTCCCGGCCGCGGCGGGTACTGATCGACCGTCAGCCCGCCGAGATCCACCTTCCCACGCGACGGGGGGTGCATCTCGCCGAGGTCTGGCGGACAGTCTGTCGCGATTGCGCACCGGTTGCCGGCCATTGCGGATCCACGAGACATGTAACGCTCAAGATCCCTGGCGTGCGAAGGCGCATTCGGGGACGTCGGCCGCGAGATCCGCCAGGTCCGGGCCTGTCGGCGCGGACTGCATCGTCCGATCCGGATGGAGATAGCCCGGAAGACGTAATATTATGGTATCGCGCCTGATTCCTGGACATCACGATGGTCAGCGGAACCGTGAAGCTGAACGAGGAGACCAAGGTCGGCCTGCGATCACTCAAGATCCATTTCCGGGAGACCTACGACGACGTGGTTTGCCGCCTCATCGAGATGGCGATCGATCGCGAGCCGATCGATGCGACCTCGCGGAGCAACTCCGGCAGTCGGATGTCGACGTCGCGGCCGGCCGCCTGGTCGACTTCGACGAGGTCTGTGACGAGCTGAGGCTGCAACGTGTAGCGAGTAGTTCTGACGACTGCGGCTGAGAGATCCTTCGGGAAGCTAGCGACGGGCGACCGCGTCATGGCGGGCCGGATACGGAACGAGCTCGCCGCACTGCGGTAGCAGGAGAACCCCCATCTCTTGCTGAAACCGCTCGAGGGCTACTTCGCTCCGAACTACTCGGCGAAGGTCGGATCGTATCGCGTCGTGATCGAGCTCAACGACGATAACTGCCTGATCATCGTCCGCGGTATCGGGCCTCGAACGAACGTCGACGAGCGGAGGTAGAGCCGCCTCGATATTTTGCCAGGGAGAAGGACCAGACAGTCCGTCCCTGGTCCGATCGCGCAGTGGACCGTGTCTCGATGGAGTATCAAAAACCGGCTGATCCCGCCGATGCCCCCCCCCGTAAGAGACCGAACCGCTTTCGGAGAGCCGGTTAACGTCGAGATCCAGGAGAACCAACGGAGAGGGCGGCGTCCATATTCCTGTTCCGGGTCGAGAAAAACGGGAGATCGCGCTCGTGAGAGCCCGTTGTCCGGGGGCTCGTGCGAAACCTGCATCGTCCGGTGAGTCCGGGTCGTGAACCGCATGCCCAATCCAGGACCATCCCGAGGAGTGGACGCCGAGCCAGTTCATTCGTTTGCCTGGTTTTTGATCGGGACGTCTCGCGGCACCAGTGGGCCTGATCGCCCTCTCCAGCTTCACCCGCACCAGGCGATCCCTGGTTCGACCACGGGGCTCGCTCCGTCCTTCGAATGAGGCAACCACGCCGCCCCCTTCTCGACCTGACGCTCACTGGACCTTCAACCTCTCACCCTCGCCAGGAAAAGCACCTAAGTCCCCATCTCCCTGTCAGAACCGACGCATTAATAAGGCAAATTACGGAGATGTGACACTGAATGAGTACCACGCGGAAGCTGACGATCGGGGTGACGGTCAACCTGAAGAACTACGAGAGCCTCCGGGTCGAGGTCTCGGACGATGTCGAGGGCGAGGACGGGGGTCGTGAGCTTGCCAGGTTCCTCGATCAGACGCTCGCCCTTTTTGGTCGGGAGAGCCCCGAGACAGAGGAGCTGGTCGCCCAGTACCGCCGCCGTGTCCTGGGCGGGTTGGAATCGGCCCTGGTGCCAGCGGACGAAACCCAGGTCTCGAAGGCGCCTGCACCCGCTCCCTCATCTCATCCCGCCCACGCACCGGAGAGACGCGCACCTCTCGCTCCTGGTGCAACCCACACCCCCAGTCAGTCCCCGCGAACCGTCCCCGACGCGAAGGCTCCCCCGGTGCCGGAGGTGGGAGAGGCGGTATCATACCCCCCCGCTCCGCGCGTCACCCCATCCGGTCCGTCAGCGGCAGAAACCCCCGCGGCACCGCTGAAGCCGGCGTCGATCGGCGAGGCGACCGCTATGGCCCCCACCGAAAAAGTGCCGGCACCCACCACGCCCGCCACGAAGCCACCGAGTCCGGGGGTGAGTGATGCACCGACCCTCGAGCCCTCTGCAGGCTCGCCGAAGGAGGCGACAGCCGCGGAGACACCGGTCCCGAAACCCGCTGCGAAGGCGCCAGTCCCCTCGCCCACGGGTGCCGTCTGTGAGGGGTGCGGGGTGCCGGTGACCGCTGCGGAGGAGCGGGCGAGCCGGCTCTTCGTCTCCAAGACCCTCTGCAAACGCTGTATCCAGAAGATCTAGAGGATGCCATCCGTGCCCGTGAAACGCCAGATACTCAGTTGGGACGAGACCCTCTTTCGCGATGCCGAGGTCTTTGACCCGGACTTCGTGCCCGAGCAGTTCCACTTCCGCGAAGAGCAGACGAGGGAGCTCGCGTTCCAGCTCCGCCCGGGGCTCCACGGTGCCCGTCCGATGAACACCGTCTGTTGCGGGGTGCCGGGGACGGGCAAGACCACGACGGTGCGCAAGCTCTTCAGCGAGATCGAGGAGACCTCACAGTCCCTTGTCCCGATCTACATCAACTGCCAGATCGACAACACCACCTACGGGATCATCTCCGAGATCTACCATCAGCTCTCGGGACAGACGCCCCGCGCGTCCGGCACATCGACCAAGAAGGTCTTCGACGGAGTCGCACGTGTTCTGGACCGCGACCAGAAGGTGCTGGTCGTCGCGCTCGATGATGCGAACTATCTCCTCTACGAGAATGAACTGAACCGGGTTCTCTACTCGCTGCTCCGGACCCACGAGGTCTATCCTGGCACCAAGATCGGCGTGGTCGTGATCCTCTCCGATCTCTCGGTGAACCTGGCGGAGCGGCTCGACGCGCGAGCACACTCCATCTTCCGCCCCGGCGAGGTCTACTTCTCCCCGTACACGTCCGCCGAAGTCGAGGAGATCCTGGACGCACGGGCCAGGCAGGGCTTCTTTTCCAACGTCCTTCCCACGGAAATACTCGAGCGTGTCGTCGACACGACCATGAAGAGCGGGGACCTCCGGGTCGGCATCGACCTTCTCAAGCGAGCCGGGATCGCGGCGGAGATGGACGGACGGCGCCAGATCGAGGAAGAGGATATCGACAACGCGCACGACGCCTCGCGGTTCCTCCATCTCGACGCGGTGATCCGGACCCTGCACGAGGAGGAGGAGACCCTGCTTCGCCTCCTCGCCGAGAACCAGTCGGATGACGATGGGATCACGGGCGGCGAGTTCTACGACCGGATAAAAACCATCCTTCCGCTCGGGTACACGCGGTTCTACGAGATCGTCGCCAAGCTCGAGGCGATGCACCTGATCGACGTCCACTACCGATCAGGCCGTGGCCGTTCCCGGGTCATCACCCTCCGCTACGAGCCTGACCAGATCCTGAGCCGGGTCGGGTAGCAGACGGTTTTGGCAAGTCTTATCTCTTTTGCAACCGTCCTTAATGGCATACGGGGGTTCTGCTTGTGCTCAGCGTAAACGAACTGGCATTGGAGATATTTGAGAACCTGGCCGAATTCGCGGAGGAGTTTAACGCTGCCTACCACGAGCTCGGAAACGGGGCCCGGATCGTCGACTGTGGGGTCAGTACCCGGGGCGGATACGCCGCCGGGCATGCCTTCACCGAGATCTGCATGGGTGGGCTGGGCGAGGTCGACTTCACGATGGGCGAGATCAGGGGCATCCCGATGCCCTTTATCGAGGTCAACACCGACTTCCCATCGATCGCCTGCCTGGGCGCGCAGAAGGCCGGGTGGACGGTCAAGGTCGGCAACTATTTCGCGATGGGCTCAGGTCCGGCGCGGGCGCTCT
>CAYLUL010000171.1:0-4044 GCA_964386835.1 uncultured Methanospirillum sp. | reverse complement strand
GTAGTTCCCCTTTGTCTCCTGCCAGCCCGCAACGGCGATCTCGGTGCCGCGGGCATCGACGCCCGCCATCACGCGTTCAGGGCCGTACTCCCTGGAGAGCCACCGCAGGGCGTCGGGCTCCTCCACCGCGTAGGTCCCCAGGATCACCCGGTCCACACCTGAATCGAGCCAGCCTGACGCGTCCTCGAGGGAGCGGATGCCACCACCGAGTTCGACAAACGCTCCCGTTTCGCTCGTGATGCCCCGGATCAGATCAGCGTTCTTCGACGAAGCCCCGAAGGCTCCGTCCAGGTTGACGACGTGGAGTCCCGTCGCCCCCTCGCCGCACCAGCGCCGGGCACAGTCCAGGGGGTCGCCGTACCGCGTCGCCCGCTCTCGCTCCCCCTGGACGAGCTGGACGCAGTGCCCGTCCATCACATCGACTGCCGGAAAAATCTCCATGACCGTCAGCGGATCATTCGTTCTATGGACATAACAAGGATGTCCTTTGCTCCGGCATGCTTGAGCCTGGGTATCAGGCTGTAGACCTCGGTCTCGGCGACGACGGCGTGGACCGCGACCAGGTCATCGTGCGATGCGACAGGCATCACGGTGGGGCCACCGAGCCCGGGGAGAACCTCTTCGACCTCGTCGAGATGCACGCGGTTGACGTTCATCATCAGGTAGCACTGCCCCCGGGCGCGGACCACGCTCTCAAGAGCAAGGACGAGCTCATCAACCTTCTTCGCCTTCGTGCAGACCGAATCCGGGTTACCGATCAGGCGGGTGCTCGAGCGAAGCACCTCGGCGATCACCCGGAGGCGATTGGTTCGCAGTGTCGTCCCCGATGACGACAGGTCCACGATTGCATCGGCGATGCCCAGGTGGGGGGCGAGCTCGCAGGCTCCGGCGACCGGTACGAGCGTGACAGGAATCTGCCGCTCCTCGAAGAACCGGGCGGTCAGGCTTGGGAACTCCGTCGCGATCCGTCGCCCGGCGAGGTCCGCCGCGCCGGTGACCGGAGAGTCCTCCATCACGGCGAGCACGAGGGTCGCCTCGCCGAAGTGAAGGTCGAGCAGCTCGGTCACCGCCGCCCCTCGTTCGCCCACCATATCAAGGCCGGTGATGCCGAGGTCCGCCGCACCACTCGCCACGTACGCCGGGATGTCGATCGGTCGTGCGAAGAGGAGTTCCACCCCAGGGTCCAGCGTCCGGACGATCAGGCGGCGTTCACCTGTGCCGACCGCATGGAGACCGCTCCGCTCGAGGAGCTCCATGATCGGCTCGGCGATCCGCCCCTTGTTCGGGACCGCGAGGCGAACCCGCTCAGAAGGTGGCGAGTTCTCCACGGATCACCTTCTCGGTGACGCAGGTGATCGTCTCGAGCTGGGCGTCCACGACCTCCTGGATCTGCCGCTGCATCCGCGTGAAGTCCGCGCCGGCACCGGGCAACACCTGGACCGAGGCGACGAGCGGGTGGTCGATCGGCATTCCAATCTGTGAGAGGAGCCGGACATAACACTCCTCGATTCCCTCGACCTCTTTCACGCAGGCTTCGGCCATCTGGGGCGAGAGGATGTTGTAGATCTTCCCGATGTGGTTGATCGGGTTCTTGCCGGACGTGGCCTCCATCGACATCGGGCGGTTCGGCGTGATCAGCCCGTTCGCCCGGTTGCCACGCCCGACCGAACCATCGTCCCCCATCTCGGCGGAGGTCCCGGTCACGGTCAGGAAGACCGACCCGCTGTCAAGATCGTCGGCAGTGTTGACGTGAACATCGACCGAACGGGCCGTAAATTTCTTGCAAAGCCCCTCGATCTCGTCCTTCATGAACTCCTTGGTGTCCATGTAGTCGGCAAGGCCGGAGCAGTACCGGTCCACCATGGCGCAGCCAATCGTGAGCGTGATGCGGTCCTCCTGGCGCAGCCCCATCACCTTCACGTCCTGGCCGATCATCGGCCGGCGACGCGACAGGTCCGTGTCGATATACCGGGAGACCTCGCGCACGATCGTCTCAGTCTCGGAGAAGGGTGCGTGCCCGACGCCGAACGAGGTATCGTTTGCTCGGGGGATCTTGGAGTCGCACGGACGGAAGACGTCGCGCAGGTCAGTCGAACCGACACCGAGCCGGCAGTCGACGATCAGCCCGCGGTCCTGGTCGAGGTTCGGGACGGTCTCACGGAGGTACCGGTGGGCGGCTTCGATCGCAATCGAATCGGTGGGGAACGTGTGCCCCTCGAACTCTTTGGTCGCCCTCCCGTCGATCAATAGATAGATCGGGCGGAGGATACGACCCCCGCCGTATTTTGGTGCGGACTCCCCGGCGACGACCTCACCCTGGTCGGTGTTGTGGTGAAGGTACACGCCAGCCTCCTCCATGTAGGTCCGGCAGAGTGCCTGGCTGATTGACTCAGCGATTCCGTCAGCGATGCTGTCGGGGTGGCCGATACCCTTGCGCTCGACGAGCTCGATCTGCTGCCGCTCCAGGGGAACCTGGTTCAGCGCCTCGACACGTATGTTTCTGCTCATGAAGTTCCTCGAGGACAGCGGAGACCCAAAGCCCCGCTGAATGTCTATTCATAAGTACTGTGCATACAACCGATTAAAAATATGCGGCAGAGTGCTAGCCCGGCCGCTTGAAGGGGAAACGCCGACCGGATGCATCACGCGTGTGCCGTCCCATCTCGCTCCGGAGAGTAACGGGGCCAGGGAAAACGGGCCCATCACGGCAGACGCAGAGGCCGTCCGGGTCAATCGCGCAGGAGCCACAGAGCCCGACGCCGCACTTCATGTGTCGATGGAGCGAGAAGAACGCCTTCTCGAGCACTCCTGCGCTCTCGAGCCGGTCACGGGCGGCGACCATCATCGGTTCTGGGCCGCAGACACAGACCGCATCGTAGTCGTCGAGGTTGACCGTCTCGAGAAGTGATACCACAAAACCATGAAGGCCCGCTGTGCCGTCGTCGGTCGCCACCCTCAGGTCGGTGAGACGACTGAGCTGTTCCCGGAAGGGGAGCTCCGATGCCGTCCTCGCGCCGAGCAGAAAGGTGGTTGCCCGCCCGCCCGCTGCGAGGGGGAGGAGCGGGGCCGCGCCGATCCCCCCGGCGATCGCCAGGATGCGCCCCACGGTGGGGAAACCCTGGCCAAGTGGGCCGCGAAGTCCGATCCGTGCCCCGACTTCGAGCGAACAGAGCGCACCGGTGGCCTCGCCGACCCGCTGGACCGAGATCGAGCGCGCGGAGGAGAGGGCCATCGGGACCTCGTCCACCCCGGGAATCCAGACCATCACGAACTGCCCGGGCTTAAACGAGAAGGTATGATCACAGACGAGCGTTCGGATCGACGGCGTCTCGTCGATCACCGCATCGACCGTCACCACCACCGGCTCATGCATGCGCACACCCCACAATCTCGGACGGGTCGATGCCGTTGTCCGCGTAGAGGTCCTGCGCGATCGTCGAAAAGACGCCCGGATCTCCCAGCGCGGCGGATCCGATCTGGACCGCTGAGGCGCCGGCCATCATCATCTCGAGCGTGTCCGTGGCGGTCGAGACCCCCCCGCACCCGATGATCGGGATAGAGCAGGCTGCGTGCAGTTCGTACACACACCGCACGGCGATCGGGAAGATCGCCCGACCCGACAGCCCGCCGAAGCGGTTTCCGAGCAGGGGCCGGCGAAGATCGGTCGAGATCCGCATCGCCCTCACCGTGTTGATCGCGACCAGAGCGCTCGCACCCCCACGTTCGGCCGCCCGGCCGATTGCCGCGATGTCCGTGACATTCGGGGTCAGCTTGACCCAGACGGGGAGACCGAGCCGAGCCACCGCACGGGTGCAGTCTTCGACCATATCGGGGTCGGAACCGAGGGCGGCACCGTACCCCTCGGCGTGCGGGCAGGAGAGGTTCAACTCGAGCCCTCGTGCGCCCTTCACAAACCAGCTCCCGACCTCGGCGAACTCTTCGGGGGAACCCCCGAAGATCGAGACGACGACTGACTCGTTCTCGATCGCCGACAACTCTTCGACAAACCCAATG
This sequence comes from uncultured Methanospirillum sp., assembly GCA_964386835.1. GTDB lineage: Archaea > Halobacteriota > Methanomicrobia > Methanomicrobiales > Methanospirillaceae > UBA288. The sequence goes on along the minus strand of CAYLUL010000171.1, from coordinate 30 downwards.
GACGGGTTGGGGAGGCCCATCGCATTCAGG
>CAYLUL010000170.1:0-4082 GCA_964386835.1 uncultured Methanospirillum sp. | reverse complement strand
AGCCGACCGTAACGGTCACCGAGACGCCCACCGTTGAGCCCACCGCGACCCCGACGGTCGAGCCGACCGTGACGGTCACCGAGACGCCCACGGTTGAGCCCACCGTCACCGTGGCGATGGCACCGACCCCCGGCGGCGAGCAGCCCTTCCCTGCCGCGCACCCGATCCCCTGCACGGTACAGTCCGAGCACTTCAACATCGGCGGACAGGGCGTCGCCTATAGCGACTACGAGCCCGAGAACCTCGGCAACGAGAAGACCCTCCGGCCCGCGGACGGCGTCGATATCGAGACCGAAACCGGCGTCACCAACGTCGCCTACACCCGGTCCGGCGAATGGCTCCGCTACTCCGTTGACTCCGCCGCCGCCCAGGCATACGACCTGAAGCTGCGGGCCGCGAACCCTGACGCCACGACCAAGGCCCTCAAGGTCTACGTCGACGGCGTCCCCGCCGGCCAGATCGATGTCGCCGGCACCGGTGGCTGGACCACCTACCAGGAGTTCGCCGCCTCCGCCCCGATCACCCTCACCCCCGGCCGCCACGTCATCATGATCGCCTTCGAGGGCGTCGGCCGGATCAACCTCGACTGGATGAACTTCAGCTCCGGCGCCGTCCCGACCATCCCCACCACCCAGGTGCCGACCACCACCGCGGTGCCCACCGGCACCACCACGGTCCAGCCCACGGTCACCACCTCGCCCTACGGCCCCGGCAACGTGATCCCCGGCCGCATGCAGGCCGAGAACTATGACCGCGGTGGCCAGAACGTCGCCTACTACGACACCACCCTCGCGAACGAGGGCGGCGCCTATCGCCCCTCCGAGAGCGTCGACATCGAGTGGACCGTCTCCGAGGCCAGCCACACCATCGGCTGGGTCCGCACGGGCGAATACCTGATCTACACCGCCCAGATCGCCCAGACCGGCCAGTACACCGCGATGTTCCGTGCCGCGAACCCTGACGCCGCGACCAAGTCGATCGAGGTCTACCAGGACAACGTCCTGATCGGCACCGCCCAGATCGGCGGCACCGGCGGGTTCGGAAAGTACAGCACCTTCACCGTCCCGCTCGCTCTCACGGCCGGCACGCACCAGCTCAAACTCCTCTTCAAGGCCGACCGGGTCAACTTCAACTACGTTGAGTTCGCCCAGGGCGTCGTCCCGACCACGAGCCAGCCCACGGTCCAGCCGACCGTGACGGTCACCACCCAGCAGCCCGGCGACAAGACGGTCGACTTCTCCGCCGCCCCGGTCACCGGCGTCGCGTCCCTGAAGGTCCAGTTCACGGACCTCTCGAACCCCAAGCCGGTCAAGTGGGCCTGGGACCTCAACCCGACCAACGTGGGCGGAGTCTCGTGGAAGACCTCCACCAAGCAGAACCCCTACGTCTGGTACCAGAAGAAGGCCACCTACTCGGCGAAGCTGACCGTCACCTGGGCGGACGGCACCACCAAGTCGGTGACCAAGTCCAACCTCGTCACCATCATCCGGTGACGATACCCGCCCCTCCCGTTTTTTTTCGACCCGTTCTCCCCCGGCAGGCTTAACCATCCCGCATCCCAGATCCTCCTGATGCCCGCCATCCGGTCCGCTCTCTCGCTCCTCGCCGCCGTCCTCCTCCTCGCCCTCGCCGCCGGCTGCATCGACAACGCCGACGATCCGACGCGCAGTCTGCCGACGGTGAACGCCTCCGCTCCGCACGACGGCGCGTCCCCCGTCCCGTCCGACGCCCTCGCCCGGTTCGCCCCGCCCGCCCCTGACGGCTGGCGGTTCCTTGCTCCACCCTCCGCCATGACCCTCGACGAGGACGGCTTTCCCCTCACCACCGTCACCGCGAGCTACGTCCCCGTCACCTCCCCGAACGAAACGCTGGCTGGCGACGTCGACCTGGTGATCCAGGACAACGGCGGGCAGCCGATCGGCCTTGCCAAGCTCCTCGGCCTCCTCGAGTCCGCCCCCCAGTCCACCGGCGGCCTCACCCGGACCACGGTCCGCGGGTACCGGGCCTACGAGGTCCGCGACGAGCGTTCATCGAGCCTCTACATCGTCGTTGGCGACCGCTCCATCGTCTACCTCACCGTCAGCGACGCCCGTCCGACCGACGACGACGCCTTCGTCGCCGCCCTCGACCTCGACGGCCTCGCGCGCCTGCGATAGGCTTAATCCTCCCCTCTTCCATGATCTCGACCGGAGTTCCATGAACCAGAAGAACGGATTCAACCTGCTCGGCGTCCTTGCCCTGCTCGTCGTGCTGGGTGCCGCCCTCGCGGCAGCCGGCTGCACCTCGAGCCCGAATGGCACGCCGTCCACCACCGCGCCCACCGCCGCCGGGACGGCGAGCGTGACCGCCGCCGGCACCACCTCGTCCGGCCCTGCCGGCCCGGCCGTCGGCTACGACCGGATGCTGAAGTTCCTGCCGAAGACCGCCGGTCCCTGGACTCTCGACGGTGAGGGCGAAGGGATGAGCCTCAAGGACAACGAGGGCCGCGATTACACCTTCGCCACCGGCGACTACGCCAAGGCCGGCGACGAGAAGGCCGGCGGCACCATCGTGATCACCGACAACGGCATGGCCGTCAGCCCGCTCAAGCAGCAGTGGTCCTCGTTCACCCAGCTCGACTCCACCGAGATGTCGATGCGGCAGGTGACCGTCGACGGGCAGCCCGCCTGGCGAGTCGAGCAGAAGAAGTCGAACGAGCACAGCATGATGGTGCTCGCCGGAGACCGGTTCCTGGTGCACATCCAGGTCGCCGATGCGTCCGCCGCCGACCTCGACGCCCTCGTCGACGGGATCGACTTTGCCGGCCTCGCCGCGCTGAAGTGACCGCTCCCTCCCCTTTTTTTCGTCTACAGCAAATCCGTCTCCTTAATCTTTTGTCGGGGGGAATAGAGTAGCGGCATTCGATATGGAGAGGAGCATCGGTTTCAAGGAGCGGCGCTATATCGAGGAGCTCCGCATCCTCACGCGCTCCACGGCGGTCGACTGCATCATCGACGACCGGTTCGACCGGGTGATCTACGTGATCAAGCCCGGTGACATGGGGTTAGCGATCGGCAAGAAGGGCGAGAATATCCAGCGGCTCTCCCGCCAGCTCGGCCGGCGGCTCGAGATGGTGGAGTTTGCGGAGGCCCCGGAGGCCTTCATCGCCAACATCATCCGCCCGGCCGAACTCGCAGGTATCGCCCCCGCGACCGAAGAGGGGGAGGTCGACCTTCTCCTCCGGCACCGCGAGGACCTCGGGATCGTGATCGGCCGGAACGGCTGCACGATCGAGAAAGTCCGGGTGCTTGCACGGCGGTTCTTCGACCTCGTGGTCGACGACGTCCGGGTGGCCCCCGGGACGGACGCGGAGCCGGAGGAAGAACTGGAGGAAGAGATGGACGCGGAGGCGGAGCGTGAAGACTGAGGTTCTCGACGAGCTCTGGGCCGTCATCGAGGACCGGGCGAAGAACCCCTGCGAGGGATCGTACGTCTGCTCGCTCCTCTCTCACCGCAAGGGGATCGACAAGCCCCTCGAGAAGGTCGGCGAAGAGGCGACCGAGTTCATCCTCGCCGTGAAGAACGGCGACCCCGACCGGATTGCGAACGAAACGGCCGACCTTCTTTTTCATGTCATGGTCGCTCTTTGCGCCTCCGGCGTCGAACTCGACGACGTCCTCACCGTGCTCGAGACGCGCCGGCAGTAGGCCGGCAGCGCGCCTCCACCGCACCCCTCTTAAACCTTGAGACACAACGGGTACCGGGTTTAAGAATGAACTATCGAGTGCTTGTGAGCGATCCGCTGGCCGAGGAGGGGATCGAGATCCTGCGCACCGAGGTCGACGTCGACGTCAAGACCGACCTCTCCGAGGACGCGCTGGTCGGGATCATCGGTGAATACGACGCCCTGCTCGTCCGTTCCGGAACCGAGGTCACGGCACGGGTGATCGAGGCCGGGACCAGACTCCGGTTCATCGGGCGGGCCGGCGCCGGCGTCGACAACATCGACACCGCCGCCGCCACGCGGCGCGGCATCCTCGTCGCGAACGCCCCCGAGGGCAACACCCTCGCCGCCACCGAGCACACCTGCGCCATGATGCTCT
>CAYLUL010000169.1:0-4121 GCA_964386835.1 uncultured Methanospirillum sp. | reverse complement strand
GTCGACCCCGACGACGTGGTCAAGGAGGAGATCGACAAGGGCCAGTTCATCATCCAGACGAAGGATGGCGAACACAAGGGCATCTCGATCGACGAACTCGAGGAGGAGGGCTTCGGCCGCCGGTCGAACTGCCGCCGCTGCCTGCTCAAGGTCCCGCGCCAGGCCGACATTGCCGCCGGAAATTGGGGTGTGATCGGCGACAAGGCAGGCAAAGCGACCTTCCTTGAGGTCTGCAGCCAGAAGGGAGCGGACCTCCTGACCAAGGCAGCTGCCGCAGGTGTCATCGCAACAGAACCTGCGAACCCAAAGGGGATCGAGATCCGCGGCAAGATCGAGGGCGCGATGCTGAAGCTCGGCAACAAGTGGCGTGCCAAGGACTTCGAGGCTCTCGGCGAGGGCGACGCGCGCTTAAAGAAGATCCTCGGGGAGACGAGCCGCTGCATCAAGTGCTACTCGTGTATCGAGGCCTGCCCGATCTGCTACTGCGTCGACTGCTCGACAAAGAACCCTGCCCTGGTCAAGCCCGGACAGGTTCCACCCGGCTTCATGTTCCACCTGATCCGGTTCTCGCACATCGCTGACTCGTGCGTGAACTGTGGCCAGTGCGAAGAGCTCTGTGCAGCGGAGATCCCGAACGCGCTCTTCATGCACGCTCAACAGGTCGAACTCGAGAAGCTCTTCGGCCACAAGCCCGGTGTCGATATGACCCTGCCAGTCCTCGCCCTCGTCGAGGAACGGACCGAGCGCAAGCGCCTGGCGAACACGGGTGACGACCAGATCTACAAGAACGTCTTCAACCCGCTCCCGGAGTAGGCCGACCGCCTACTCTTCTTTTTTCCTCGGTGTGAACACCATTCGGGGCAGGCTGATCTCTGCCGCCCAGCCTGAATCATCCGTAAATTTCAGGGAGATCCCATCGAGTTCGAGGACGTCCTGCATCAACACCAGTACGGGCGCCATCTCGCGAGGGAGACCGTTTGGCTGAAGATGCCAGCGCCCATCCCCGGTGTCATCACTATACCGGAGGACCAGCGGCTCGGTCCCAACCGCCTCGACACGGATCACCGTGGCCGGCGGCTCTACGGTAGTCGAGAGTCTGACGAGGTGTTCGAGTGCGTGGACGAGGATAGGATCGGCACGCACATCGACGTCGGGGAGCTGCACCTCGACGCGCACACCGGCGATCTCGGCCTGCTCGGAGGCGGCACCAACCAGTTCGATCAGAGGACGTTCAACCGGCACTCGTATCCCGATCTCTCTAAACTCCCGGGTGTGTTCCATCTGGAGCCGAATTGCATCGGCGGCGGCAACCGCCCTATCAAGGTCAGCGTTCGCGACCGGATCCTCGATACCATCCCGTGCGAGTTCAATGTATCCGAGCACGATCGTCAGCTGGTTCAGGACATCGTGACGAAGGGTGCGCATCAACCGATCGAAGATCGCACGGGAGCCGAGAGCTCGCACCTCTCGGGGGTCCGGTTGGAGGATGAGCTCAACGACGCCCACTCCCCCATCACCGAGCTTGATCGGTGACGCCAGCACCCTCATCTGCCTCTGCGGTTCCAGGGCAGGGGCCGAAAGCAGAGCCGTCCTGATCGGTCCATCACGCTCGATTTCAACGAGGTGATCCGGGACAGGTCGGTCCGGTGCGAGGACAAGATCGGCGAGCATCAGGCCTGGCACTCCGATGAATGGGACCGCTTGAACACCGTCTCCACGTCCGACGACGTCGTCGCGACCAACGCCCACGAGTCGTGAGAGCGGCTCGTTCCATGCGGCAATCCTGCCCTCGAGATCGAGGGCATACGCCGGAACAGGCAGGCGGTCGATCGCCTCAACCCACTCGGGTAGACCCTGCCTCGCTGAGCACATACGACAGTTAGGTTGGCCGCGTTCCAGAGAATCTTTTCGCTTTAAACGAATAGAAAAGGATTATCTGACCACAACCCGAAAGTTGTATCACCACCCTCGGGTGCGGTACCCTGATGGCAACGCCGAAAAAGATCCTGGTCGTCGAGGACGACGAGATCATTGCGAGCCTGATCGAGCGGATACTGCAAAAGAAGGACTATATTGTTGCCGGAAAGGTCCCCACGGGAGAAGACGCGATTCGTCGGGCTGCAGAGATTCAGCCTGATCTAGTGTTGATGGACATCGGCCTGAAAGGAGCGATCGACGGGATCTATGCAGCCCGATACATCAATGGTGTCTTCAATATCCCTGTCATTTTTTTGACCGGCCATTACGATGATGAGACGATCGAGCGGGCTAAGGTGGCCGAACCCCTGGGGTTCATCACGAAACCGTTCAACGACAAGGACATTTACTCCTCAGTGGAGATTGCGCTCTACAACGCTGCGATGATGCGCAGGTTGCTCAAGTCCAGGGAGACAAACCTCAAGAGCATCGTCACAATGCTCGATGCCGTGATCCTCACAGACATGAAGGGTCGTATCTTTTTTATGAACCCGTACGCCGAGCAGCTTGTGAATGTCCCGTACCGCTCTGCCATCACGCACTCAGTGAACCGGCTCTTCTACCTCATCGACGTAAGAACGAATCAGCCGATCGCAGACCCAATCATCGAAGTGATCAAGGAATCGATGGTGATCGGGATCGAAAACAACCTCGCGATGATCACGAACGATCAGAGAAAACGATATATCACCCTCGTCGCCCGGCCCCTCAAGGACAACACCGACGAGGTGATCGCCGCCCTCGTCGTGATCCACGTGATGAGCTCGACCGAACGCCGTCTCTTCTCCAAGTAACCCGTGCACCGGCGAGGATGATTACCGGCACCTTATAGAACGCTCACCCCCCATTATCTCAGGCGTGAAGGGGAGGCTTGAAGGTGGAGTGGTCCGACTCGGGCGGGACGGGACGATTCTTTACGAGCAAAGCGGGTATGGCCGGCCATTACGGGAGGGGCTCTCCCTTTCGCCGGTTGAGGCGCTCTACCTGGTTCACCGGGGCCGGATCGAGATCCCCGGACAGTCGTTCGAGAGCCTGCTTGACCAGTTCTCCGCAGACAGACACTTCCTCCGCACCTACCTTGTCTACCGGGACCTTCGGGAACGGGGGTACGTGGTCCAGACAGGACCCCATGATTTCCGCGTCTTTCGGCGTGGTCAGAAACCGGGCTCGGGACAGTCACAGTACATGGTCCGGGTCCTCTCTGAGCGCGACCCGATCGAGTTCGGACGGCTCGGAGCGGAGGCGACGTCGACAGCGAACATGCGGAAGTCGCACCTCCTCGCCGTCGTCGACGACGAGGACGAACTGACCTATTACGAAGTGAAGCTCCCGGTGCTCCCCGAACGGGAGTCGGTCCCGGTCGAGGGTACGGTCGTGGGGCGACGGTTTGGATGGGCGATCATCGCAAGCGACACGAACGCCGCTTCGCTCCAGCAGGCGGGGTACGGCACCCGTGTCGATGAACGTCGCCTCAAGCTCGCGCCGGTCGAGGCTCTCTTTCTTCTTGAGACGGGGGCGCTCCAGCTCGAAAGCGGGAATGGCTCTGTGGATGACTACCGCGCCGCGATCGGAGAGATCGATCTCGAGGCACCGGAGAAGGAGGCGGTCTTCGCCCATCTCCGCGACCGGGGGTATGTCCCACGGACCGGGTACAAGTTTGGGCACCACTACCGTGTGTACGTGATCGGGCGAACACATTCAGAGATGCTCGTCCATGCCCTCCCGGAGGGTGCCGATCTGCCTATGTCGGTGATCTCGCGGTCGGTCAGACTCGCCCACTCGGTGAAAAAGAAGATGCTGTTCGGCTGCCAACAGAGTGAAGGCATCTTCTACGTGGAGTTTGCCCGCGTCAAGCTGTGAGATGATCATGCCGGAAGCACTCAACCCCTGGTCCAGCGGCCAGGCGATTGATACCAGACGACTCTTCGACGACTTCGGGATCGAACCGATCGACCCCCTCCTCGACCTGCTCCCCGAGGTGCCCGCGTTCATGCGCCGTGGCATCATCGTCGGCCACCGGGACTACCGCCCGATCGCACTCGCGATCAGGGATCACCTCCCGTTCCATGTGCTGACAGGGTTCATGCCATCCGGCCATCCCCACCTCGGGCACCTGCTCGTCATGCGTGAGGTGGCCTGGCATG
>CAYLUL010000168.1:0-4164 GCA_964386835.1 uncultured Methanospirillum sp. | reverse complement strand
GAGCAGGTCGTTATCGTCACTTATCTTGATCGCGAGACGGGTCGGATCGGAGCGGTTATCGACAAGATCCGGCAATCTTCCGATAGGATCAGGGAATACCGCACGGCCCTGATCTCGGCGGCCGTTACCGGGAAGATCGACGTGCGGGGCGAGGTGCCGGCATGAGACGCCTGATCCCGCTGGAGCGGGCGACAGCCCCGTACGTACGATCCCTGGACCTCTGAGACAATGTCGATGCCTTCATCATCCCCCTCCCCCGATCACAGTACAGGGAGGACCATGCCGGCCGACATCTACACCCTCGTCGCGGAGAAGCGGAACGAGATCCTGGCCGTGGCCGACCGCTACGGCATCACGAACGTCCGCGTCTTCGGCTCCGTCGCCCGCCGCGAGGCCCGTGAGGACAGCGACCTCGACCTGCTCGTCACCTTCGGGCCGGGTACGACGCTCCTCGACCATGCCGGATTTCAGCTCGACCTCGAGGATCTGCTCGGCATCCGCGTCGAGGTCGCATCCGATCGCGGGCTCAAGGACCGCATCCGGGAGACCGTCCTCGCGGAAGCGATGCCGCTGTGAGGCCCGACCGCGATCGGCTCGGCGACATGCTCGAGGCGATCGAAGAGATCCGCGAGCGATTGCCCGGAACCGTCGAGGAGTTTGCAGGCTCGAAGCTCCTCCAGGTCTGGGCCATCCACCACCTCCAGGTGATCGGCGAGGCCGCGAACAGCCTCTCGCCCGGGCTCGTCGCGGCCCACCCCGAGATACCGTGGAGGAGGCTTATCGCCATGCGCCACCTCCTTGTCCACCAGTACTTCGGCGTCGACCTCACGACCGTCTGGGACACGGTGACCGACGACCTGCCGCCACTCGAAGCCGCGATACGCGCCATCCTCGCCGAGCTGCCATGAAGATCCACACCGAGGCCGCGTTCGAGACCGCGATCGAGGACGTGCTGCTCGCGAACGGCTACACGAAGGCCGATCCGAAAGAGTTCGACCGGGTCCGCTGCATCGACCCCGGCCCGTTCCTCGCTTTCGTCAAGGAGACTCAAGGCGGGGAGTGGGCGCACCTCGAGCGGCTCCGCGGCGATAAAGCGGCCGAGACCCTCCTCGCCGACCTCTGCCGCGCCCTCGACTCCCCGCACGAGGGCTGCCTCTCCGTCCTCCGGCACGGCTTCAAGTGCTACGGCAAGCAGTTCCGCGCGGCCTCCTTCGCGCCGGCCTCGTCCATGAACCCCGAAACCCGCCGCCGCTACGACGCCAACCGGCTCACCGTCACCCGCCAGCTCGAGTGGTCCGACCGTCACACGAAGAGCCTCGACGTCGTCCTCTCCGTCAACGGCATCCCCGTCGTTACGCTCGAGCTCAAGAACCCGCTCACCGGCCAGACCTGGCAGCACGCCGTCCGGCAGTACAGCGAGGACCGCGACCCGAACGACCTCTGCTTCCAGTTCCTCCGCCGCACCCTCGTCCACTTCGCCGTCGACCCCGACGAGGTCCGCATGACCACCCGGCTCGCCGGCAAAGAGACGCAGTTCCTCCCCTTCAACCGGGGCGATAACGGCGGCGCCGGCAACCCCGACGTCCCCGGCGACTACCGGACCACCTACCTCTGGCGCGAGGTCCTCGCCCGCGACAGCCTCATCGACCTCCTCGCTCGCTTCCTCCACACCGAGACCGCCCCCGACGACCGCGGGCGCCGGACGCCGACACGCCTGATCTTCCCCCGCTACCACCAGCTCCGGGCCGTGCGGGAGTGCATCGCCGACGCGTCCGCGCTCGGCGCCGGGTACAACTACCTGATCCAGCACTCGGCCGGCAGCGGCAAGTCCAACACCATCGGCTGGCTCGCCCACCGGCTCGCAAGCCTCCACGACGGCTCGGACACCAGGGTCTTCGACTCCGTGATCGTCGTGACCGACCGGATCGTCCTCGACCAGCAACTCCAGGACACCATCTACCAGTTCGAGCACCGCCAGGGCGTCGTCCAGAAGATCACCGAGCACTCGGGCCAGCTCGCGAACGCGCTCGCGTCCGGCGTCCCGATCATCATCACCACCCTCCAGAAGTTCCCGTACGTGACCGAGAAGATCGGCGACCTCCCGAAACGGACCTACGCCGTCATCATCGACGAGGCCCACAGCTCGCAGGGCGGCGAGACCGCCATCGAGATGAAGGGCGTCCTCGGCGGTGCCGCGCTCAAGGACGAAGCGCGTGCAGAGGCCGCGGTCGAGGGGCTCGTCGACCACGAGGAAGAGATCCTCCGCGTCATAAAGAAGCGCGGCCGCCAGCCGAACATCTCCTTCTTCGCCTTCACCGCGACCCCGAAGTACCGGACCATCGAGGTCTTCGGCCGGCCGGACGCGGAGGGCATGCCCCGGGCCTTCCACGTCTACTCCATGCGGCAGGCGATCGAGGAGGGCTTCATCCTCGACGTGCTCGCGCACTACACGACCTATGAGACCTACTTCCGGCTGATCAAATCGATCGAGGACGACCCCGAGGTCGACAAGCGAAAGGCCGCGCAGGCCCTCGCGCGGTTCATGAAACTCCACCCGTACAACGTCGCGCAGAAGACCAGCGTGATAGTTGAGCACTTCCGCACCCTCACCCGCCACCGGATCGGCGGACGAGCGAAGGCGATGGTCGTGACCGACAGCCGGCTCCAGGCCGTGCGCTACCGGAAGGCGTTCGACGCCTACCTTCACGACAGGGGGTACACGGACATCGGCGTGCTGGTGGCGTTCTCGGGTGAGGTTGAGGACCCCGACAATCCCGGCGTGATCAACACCGAGGTTGGGATGAACAGCGGGATCCGCGAGAAGGAACTCCCGAAGCGGTTCGCCTCCGACGAGTTCCAGGTCCTGATCGTAGCCGAGAAGTATCAGACCGGCTTCGACCAGCCCCTCCTGCACACCATGTACGTCGACAAGCGGCTCGCCGGCGTGGCCGCGGTGCAGACCCTCTCGCGGCTGAACAGGACCGCGCCGGGCAAGGAGGAGACCTTCGTCCTCGACTTCATCAATACGGCCGAGGAGATCCAGGAAGCGTTCCAGCCGTACTACGAGCAGACCGTGGTCGGCGAACGGGCGGAGATCGGGCAGCTGTACGACCTGCAGGCCCGGCTCGCCGGGTACCAGGTCTTCTTCCCCGATGAGGTCGAGGCGTTCGCGACGGTCTTCTATGCCCCGAAGGAGAAGCAGACCGCGGCGGACCAGGCGAAACTCTACGCGCATCTCAACCCGGCCCTGCGCCGGTTCGCCGCGCTCGACGAGGCGGGGCAGGAAGAGTTCCGCGGCGTGCTCTCGGCCTACCGTAACCTCTACGGTTTCCTGTCGCAGATCATCCCCTTCCAGGACTCCGACCTCGAGACGCTCTATACGTTCGTTCGGTTCCTGATCGCGAAGCTCCCGCGTCGGCCGGACGGCCCCGGGTACTGGTTCGACGAGGAGGTGGCGCTCCAGTTCTACCGGCTGCAAAAGATCAGCGAGGGCGCGATCCGGCTGGAGAAGGGGGGCGATTACGTCATCGACGGCCCGACCAGCATTGGAACAGGGTGCGTGGCCGAGAACCCGATCGAGCTCTCGCGACTGATCGAGATCCTGAACGAGCACTTCGGGACCGACTTCACCGAGGCCGATCAGCTCTTCTTCGACTCGATCAGGGAGACGGCCGTGCGGGTCCCGCGCCTCCGCCGGGCCGCGAAGGTGAACTCGATCGAGAACTTCGAGCTCGTCTTCGCCGACGAGCTGAAGTGGATCTTCTCCCGCCGGATGGACCAGAACGAAAAGATCGCGGACCGGTTCTTCTCGGAGGAGGCGTTCCGGTACGCCGTAAGCAAGTACCTGTTGCAGCGGGTGTATGAGAATATCAGGGCGGAGCCGTAGGGAATAGTGGCTGAGTTTTTATAACCCTTGAAAACCCCTGGCCTATTTTCATTCACTTGCAACGGTGACGGTCTATTTCATCTGAAGCATTATGGGTATCCTGAGCATCTAGCCATCCCTGGTCGTTCAGAGATTGTTTGCGCTCTTGTCTATCTAGCAACGGGCTCGCGTCTGCTTGCGACGTGCATTTGAGCGTTTTATATTCACGGCCGTTCCATTCTCCTCTGACACCACCCCTCCCCTCACCGCTCTCTTCTCACGGAGGGAAGACCAATGAA
>CAYLUL010000167.1:2302-4174 GCA_964386835.1 uncultured Methanospirillum sp. | reverse complement strand
CGAGAAGACGCTCCTGACGCCGAACCTGGACGCCGAGCTCGTGACCCACGGCGTGATCACGAGCCGACCGGCCCGGCCCGACACACCCACCGGGTGCCCGACGCCGGCCTCCATCACGCGCGCGGCAACCGATCTTGCCGGGCTTGTCCCCCTCCTGATCGATGCAGGACTTGTCGAGCCCCCCACCGTCCCCTGTCTCGACCTCCATTCTTCTCCTGGAGCGGACCCGCGGAGCGGCACGGCGGTTCCCGATACCGAGCGGCTCATCGAAGGGGGTCGAACGATCGGCCGGCTCCTCTCCGGCCTCTCGGACCTCCTGGTCCTCGGTGAATGCGTCCCCGGCGGGACGACGACTGCGCTCTGTGTCCTGCGGGCGCTGGGGTACCCGGCGCGGGTCTCAAGCAGTTTTGTCACGAACCCGACCGACCGGAAGGAGGAGGTGGTCCGAACTGTTCTCGATCGGCTTCGGCCCTTCGGGACGCTGGGTCCGATCGCCGTCATGCGAGAGGCGGGCGATCCCATGATGCCGGTTGCTGTCGGGATCGCCCAGGCGTACCGTGGGACCCTTCTGCTTGCCGGCGGAACCCAGCACCTCGCCGTCGCAGCAATCCTCCGGGCCCTTGGGCACGAACCCCCCGCCCTGGTGACGACCATCTACGTCCGCGACGATCCATCGGCGAACTTCGCCGAGATCGCCGGCCTGATTGGGGTTCGGCCGCTCTATGTCGACCCGGGGTTCGGCGAGCTCGGTCACGCGGGCCTCGCGCGGTACTGCATTGGCGAGGTGAAGGAGGGGATGGGCGCAGGCGGTGCTCTCGCCCTCGCCACGCTTCTCGGCCATTCTCCCGATGACATCCGGGCCCATGTCCTATCGACGGTCAGGAGCTACAGCTGAAAAGGCTATCAACATATAAAGCGAACCAGCTCCGCAATGCGACCCATCTTCGTGGTCAACAATTTCGGGCAGTTCAACCACCTGATCCTCCGGATGCTCCGGGATCATGAGATCGAGGCGAAAATGGTGCCGAACACGACGCCGCCCGAGGAGGTTGCCGGAGGATGCCGCGGACTGATCCTCGGTGGAGGCCCCGCAATCGAACGAACGGGTCGCTGCGCTGAGTACCTGGACCTCGACCTGCCGGTGCTCGGGATCTGCCTGGGCCTCCATGTCATCGCCCGCCGTTTCGGCGGCACGGTCTCTCCTGGGCGCATGGGTGGATACGGAGCGGTCGACGTGGAGATTCGCGACCACGACCATATCCTCACAGGCTTCCCCGAAAGTATCCGGGTCTGGGCATCACACCAGGACGAGGTCTCTTGCGTCCCCCCCGGATTCAACCTTCTCGCCGTCTCCGACATCTGCCCCGCGGAGGCGATCGCCCACCAGGACCGGCCGCTCTTCGGGGTCCAGTGGCACCCCGAGGTGAGCCATTCAATCGACGGGTGGCGTGTGTACGAGAACTTCGACCGTGTCTGCCGTGGTGAGGCCTGAGACGTGAACGAGATCGCACTCCGTGCCCTCGCGGACGAGCTGCGTGCCATCGGCTTTCAGTGCTCCCGGTGTGGGGACTGCTGCCGTGGGCAGGGGACCGACGGCTCCCTGGTGATGGTTAGCCGCGATGAAGTCGAGCGCGTGGCCAGCAGGCTCGTCCGTCCGCTCATGGAGGTGGCCGAACCGTACCCCGAGGTGGTGGAGGTTCGCGGGGCGCACTGCCGCCTCGGGTGGGCCCTCCGCCGCGACGAGGACGGGGCCTGCCGGCTGCATGACGGAACGGGATGTTCGATCTACGCCGACCGCCCTCACCTCTGCCGCACCTATCCCTTCATGCTCGATGGCGAACGGCTGATCGTCTCTGAGTGCCCGGGGATCGG
>CAYLUL010000167.1:0-2202 GCA_964386835.1 uncultured Methanospirillum sp. | reverse complement strand
AAGGTCCGGATGGGTGGCGCCCTTGCCCTCTCGGTCTTCCAGCTCGGCGGCGGAGGTGGCGAGGAGATCGACATCGAGTCACTCAAGCAGCAGGATGTGATCACCGCCGCGCTCGAAGAGTTCCGGCGGTTCTCGCCCAATGGCGCGCGGGCCCTGATCGACGAACGTGATGCGTATCTCGCGCATCAGCTCCTGGCACTTGCGCGGAGCCACGAACGGGTGCTGGCCGTTATCGGCGCCGGGCACGTCGCGGGTATTCGCCGGTACCTCGCCGACCCGTCGTCACTTCCGCCGATCGAGGATCTCACCCGAACGGTGCAGCCGTTCCCCTGGCTCCGCGTCATCGAGGTGGGGGTGGCAGTTCTCTTCATCGGCATCCTGATCCTGATCGCGTTCTCGGGCGTGGGCGTCGGGGTCCTCGCCTGGGCCCTCCTGTACTGGGTGCTGCTTCACGGGGTGTTGACCGCAGTCTTCACCCTCGTCGCCGGGGGCCACCCGCTCTCGGCCCTGACCGGGTTTGCTGTCTCCTGGCTGACCGCGATCCACCCTTTGATCGCGGCGGGATGGTTCTCGGCGATCGTGGAGGCGAAGATTCGCAAGCCCCGGAAGGGGGACGTGAAACGCCTTCTTGAGGCGGCAGACTTCTCCGAGCTCCGCCAGAACCCGCTCTTTCGGGTGGTCTTCGTCGCTGCGCTCGCGAATGTCGGGTCGACGCTCGGCACGGTCGCGTACTTTGTTCTCCTCTTTCCGGCACTCGGAGTCGATCCGTCGATCCTTCTCCAGCAGGGTGCAGAGAACATCTGGAAACTCATCAGCGGGGCCGGCTGAGGCGGTTGCCCGCCCCAACTGCTTCTGCCTGCCGTTCGTGGTGCTCCATCGGTTCGCGAGCGGCCCGCTGCACGATCGGCGACGGGTGATTTCACCGGGGCTGGGTGGCCAACCGCGCTCTCTTGCACTCGGGCCGGCGACGGTATCGCGCACGCCCGATGGAGACAGGGACCAAATCCGCAGTGAGAAAATTTTTCGAGCGCGTCTACCTGCACTGCCATTGGCAACGGTTGCGCTGACGCTCCTACCGTGAAAATCAGGCCAGTTGCGGGAAAAAAGATTATTCGCAATCATGCCCATCTCTGTCGCGCCGGGTGGCGCGACGTCGCATGGGCGTGATTCGAGCCTCTTCCCTGTCACCCACGCTCCAGTCGTATCGATCGCGGATTGTGGGGGGAAGGTCGGACTCGTGAATTGGTGTGAATCCGAAGGCGGCATAGAACGGCTCGAGCCCTGATACCGCATACATGAAGAGGTCCTCGCCCTGGCAGGCCTCGACCAGTCCGGCCACAACGCGGCGGGCGAAACCGCGCCCGCGGAACGGGGTGGGCGTGAAGACTGCGTCGACCTCACAGCCGTCGGGGTGACGTCGGCACATGGCGAGGGCACCAATCGTCCGGTCCGCGAAGAGGGCGAAGACCCGGTCGATCACCGGGTCACCCCACGTGCCGTAGTACTCGCGCCAGACCGAGGTGGCGAGGGGGAACTCGGCTGAATCCAGCTCGCGGACCGCGAGCCGGGCTTCTTTCGAGATCACAGCCTCGTGAGATCATAGCGGTTGTTCGTGCCGGCCTCGTTCAGGATCGGCAGGTCTCCATCGGCGGCGATCTCAAACCGCGAGTTCTTCACCGGCTTTTCATAGTCCGGGTTTCCGTAGTACCACCCGAGGATCGACTGGTACCCGTCCTTTCCGGTCACGTTCTTCTGGGTAAACCCGGAGAGGACAAGCCTGTCTGCCCATGCTGCCCAGAGTCCCCACTCCAGGTTGTTGCTCGTAGCGCAGTTCCGGAGCGTGACCTCCCGGGAGTCCTTCACGATCTTGAACCCGTAGGTCGACCCGACATCACTGCACTCTTCGAACGTCGCGTTTCTCCCGCCATGGACGAAGAACCCGGCGTTCTTGTTTTTCTCTGAGGTGCAGTTGATGATCACGGCGTTGTTGTGGACGTAGTACCCCGAGGAGAAGGTATCGGAGTACGGATACGGCTTCGTGTTCCGGTGCCCGTTTCCGATGCTGATGCAGTCTTCCATCCAGATGTCTTCGGCGATGGTCTTCGGCGTCACGTGTCCCCCCGGCTCGAAATGGAACCCGGACTCCCAGTTGTCTTCCGCACGGCAGCGGAGGACCGTGAGCCCGTAGAGGTCGTTGGTCTC
>CAYLUL010000166.1:2148-4179 GCA_964386835.1 uncultured Methanospirillum sp. | reverse complement strand
TCTCGTGGAAGTCGAAGCCCGTCGTCCAGACGGCCCGCGAGTTTTCATTGCCGCACCGGAGCGCAGTGCAGTCGATGTAGCGGAGATTGCGCGTCTCCTTGGGTGAACCCTGGCCGTTCACGTTGAACCCGTGGATCCCGCAGTCGACGGCGATGCAGTTCCGGAACTCGATGTCTTCGATCACCGAGTCCTTGGCGAAGACGAAGAAGGCTCCGTTCGCTTCCACGCGACCCGACTGCATGGTCGTGATCGTGACCCTCTCGACGAGGATGTGGCTGGCCCTCACCAGGATGAAACCGCGTCCTGTCACCCGGAAGTCCCTGAGTGTGACCCCGTCCTTGAGGACTTCGATCGGCTTGTAATATCCCTGGACGTCCAGCGTGGTCCTGCCAGCCCCGAGTCCCTGCAGGGTGGCGCCGGCAGTCGGGAGGATGCGATCGGTGCAGTGGAACGTGCCATCGAGCAGGACGACCGTTCCTTTGCCAGCGCCGGCCGCAGCTAGGGCCTGCTGGATCTCGAGCTGGTCATCGGTACCATCGCAGACAAACTGCGCCTCCTGGCGTCCCGGATCGGTGCTGTCAGCTGCCGAGACAAGGATGGCGCCCGCCGGGTATGCAGGGGTCGGCGTCGGCGGGGTGCTCCGTGTCGGGGTCGTCTCCTGGCCTTCAGCCCCGGCCCCGGGAGGCAGGGAGAGCACCAGTGCCATGATCACGCATGCGATCAGGGCGATCCCCACCAGGGTGATCGCCCGGAGGTCAGGGGTATGGCGGGGTGCTGGTGTCGGGGTTGATACCGGGGTCTCGTCGTCAATCCCATTCACCACCTCCCGTTCAGGAGGGGCGATCTCTTCTATCTCAGGTATCCCTGGCTCGTATGGGTCGTCCGCCATCGTCACTCCCGGTGCCGGGACCGCGGGTCGGACCTGGCCCGACGTTCCCGGCGTTCCCAGATAAATCGGGCCCCGGAAGTATTAACATCGCCCGAATATGCCCCTTGACTGCACAGAAAGGAGACGACAGACAGGGAAACGTATATTTCCTTTCGCTTCGATATTGCCTCACAATGGTGAACGGGATCGTCTTACCCATCAAAAAGGTCTTCTCACTCGTGGACTCGCGGGTGACCGTCGAGATCAAGGATGAGGGACGCCAGCTCCAGGGTCGCCTCGTGGCCGTGGACGAGTACCTCAACATCCACATGGACGAGACCGTTGAACTGCACCGGGGTGCCCGCAGAAACCTCGGCACGGTCGTGATTCGGGGCAACAACATCCTTACCATCGCTCCGATGGCATGAACTCATGACGGCGGAGACCGAGGACGACGCATTCGAGGTGATCCGCTCCCACCCGAAGGGGGTGCTCCAGAGCGAGCTCTGGAAGGAGCTGGGGGTTGATAGTCGCAAGTGTTCGCGGCTGGTCAAGAAACTCCTCGATGATGAACGGGTCGAACGGATCGAGTACCGCAAGGACGGGATCAAGACGTATGTGATCCGGGCGGCACGGCAACCGCCGAACCCGAACCTGCTCCTTGCCGGCTCCGAGCTGATCCCCTGTGTCGCCTGCGACCAGGAGTGTGTGATCGAGGAGTGCCCGCTCCTGATGGACTGGATGTACCAGCTCGCGATCGAGGAGTTCCAGGAATAATCATCTCTTCCAGGGATGCGGCTTCCATGCCACATCTCTCGGGCTGCTGATTGACGATGCCGACTGTTCTGTCGAGCGCATGCTTGTAACCATCGAAAGCGTGAATCGATCGCCTGAGCACCTCCTGGTCGAACCCGATCGCCGGGGTCACGTGGCGTGATCCGTTGCTCTCTCTTCTGCACGTCCTCCCTCGCTTCCCAGTCCTCCCTGTGAGAACCGGTACGCGGCGAGGGCGGCAAGGATGACGACGACGCCGCCGAGCACGTTCTCCACGGCGTAAATCCAGCGCTCGAGCTCCGGCTCCACGGCGAGCGATCGCGTCGTGAAGTCGTCCAGCTCCATGCGCCGCACGATGGCGTCTTCGCCGAGCGGGCCAGGTGCGTCGA
>CAYLUL010000166.1:0-2138 GCA_964386835.1 uncultured Methanospirillum sp. | reverse complement strand
CCAGCCGCAGCCAATGCGTACGCACCCGGGCCCCAGGCGACGCCGCCGAGCACGTTGTAGAGCGGTTCATGCCACCCTGTGAGGGGCGTGTACTGGTGGAGGATCCCCCTGCTCATGATGAAACATCCCGCTGCGGCAAGCACGGGGACCGCGACGAGCCCCAGCATCCTGAGCGATCGGCCCGCCCTCCGAGTGAACCATTGGTAGACGGTCGGCAGGACGAAGGGGAGCAGCACGAGGCAGAGAAGAAGGCCTGAGACCCATTCGATCGGATTCTGAAGCTCCAGCAGGAGTGCACGGAAAAACCAGTCCTCGTGATCGATCATCGTGAACGGGCCGAGAATCGGGTACAACCATGCCCTGGGCTCCTCCCACATCAGGTCGAGCACCTGGTGGGAACCCACACCGATCCCCAGGGCCAGGAGAAGCGAAACCCGACGCGTTCGGAGGAGATAAACTCCAACGGAGAGGAGAAGGAGGAAAAAGAGGAGCGTGTGGAGATAGATGCGACCGGTACCGATCGTGTCACCGAAGACCAGGTACCCGAGGGGCTTGTCCACGAGGTCGGGAAGCAGGGCGCCGAGGATACAAGGCAGGACCACGCGCTGGTCGTTGAGTCTGTCGGCGAGGAGGTACCCGATCACGAGTCCGGTCACCAGGTGGAAGAGGATAAACATGCAGGGTCCACGATCCTTTTCAGGTCTGCGGACGGCGAACGACCGCGAATTGTTCGATGGCTTCTGATGCGCATCCCGCTGGTCCGTCGCGAGATCCCGCGGTGGTTGATGAGATGGCGTCGCCTGGAGGGACGCACGATCGCAACGAGGGCTGATTGGGGTACCACGCCGGTGCTGGCAAGCCCGACTCGTGGTGCCGGGCAGGTGTCTGGACCACCGTTCCCGGTGACCAGGACGACGGGAGACGTCGCGAACCCACCCTTGTCCCGACGACGATCCTCGAACCGGACCACATGTCTGGAGCGATTGTTCACCAGCGTTGTTGTCTCCCGATCCGGGACCGTCGCAGTCATGAGGGCCTCGAGCCGCCTGAGAGAGGCGAGCCTCTCCGGGGGAGGGAGCCAGGAGTCGCCCCCTGGCAAATCAGCGGGCTCGAGGACCCTTTTCGCAACGAGGTGCGCCGTTCCCGTCGAGTGAATGACAGGCGGAGACGGCGGCAGGAGACGATGCATTCATCTGTCCCTTCAGCATGGGCGAGAAAGAACCTGCCGGTCATCGATTCATTTCGATAAATTTTTGATATATTCAAACAATCCATCACATGTGCCCCGCGCGCGAAATGAGAGTGGCGTCTCGCCAATCGTCGGCGTCGTCCTCCTGGTGGCGGTGACGGTGATCCTCGCCGCGCTCATCCTCGCGTTATTCTCCCTGCCGCACCTCTGCAACCCCTTTCCCCCAACGGAGTTTGAGATCGTTGTAATCCATGACTACAACGAAGAAGCAACGGTCCTGAACTACGACAGTCGCGTCCTGATCCGATACAACGGTGCCAGGGCTCTGCCGAATCGTCACCTTTCCGCCCGGTTCTACGTCGACGGCATCCCGATCAAAAACACGATCAGCACGTTTCACGGCGAGGAGTTCATCCCCACGCACCATTTCGGGGTCGAACTGATGAAAGGCGAGGGATGCAAAGGTGAGAAGTGGCTGCAAAATGAGTTCGTGCTGATTGACTTCAAGGACGGCACCTTCAAGCCCGGCCACACGGTGCGGGTCGAGATCATCGACTCCGGCACCAGTTGCGTCATCTCACGGGACGAGTACCTCGCCCCCAACCCCGTGCGATGAGCCGGGCGACGCGCAGGGGCTCAGGCACCCTGCCATCGAGGGTGAAGGCGTCGACGACGCGAGCGGCTTGGTCACGGCTCAGTCCGAAGGAACGAACATACGCGGTCGCACCGGTCGAAAGGACGACCGGACTTCGTTCTCCGAGGGCCCGGTACGCTGTGAGCCGCGTTTCGTCACCGGGGAAGTGTCGGACGATCGCCTCCTCAAGTCCGCTCGATGATTCGTAGGTGACCGAGACAACGGGGATTCCCGTTCGCTGCCAGACCTCGTCGCCGTTGATCACGTTGAACCAGGCGATCACCGAGCCCGAGGTCATGACCAGGTTCAGGTCGT
>CAYLUL010000165.1:0-4208 GCA_964386835.1 uncultured Methanospirillum sp. | reverse complement strand
ATCACCAGGCCGTGCCGGTCTGCAAGACCGACAGAGACGAGGGCGCCGGTCCCGGGGTTGTCGCGGGCTGCGATCGCCGATGCCGCGTTCGAGGAGGTCGGGATGATCGGCAGACCGAGCGCCTCGACCCGGAAGGAGCACTGCTCCACGGTCTGGGGATGGGCGTAAAGCCGCTCGATCGGGCGCGACGGGTCAGCGACAGCGAGCTGGTGGGAGACCGGGATCGTGCACTCGCCGGTGATCAGCACGGGGTGGCGGGCGAGGCCGTCCAGGGTCGGGCCGACCGACCCCGCCTCGCTATTCTCGAGCGGGACGAGGCCGTCGCCCTCCCCGGCGGCAACGCCGACAAAGACTGCGGCGATCGTGGAACAGAGCCGGACCTCGGGGTCGAGATGGGCGGCGACCTCGTGCGAGAAGGTGCCCTCGGGCCCGAGCGTGAGGAGGCTCATCGCTCCACCAGGCAGCGGATCAGGCGATCGGTCTCGGCGGTCGCGACCGGGGCATAGTCCGCGTACGCCGCCGCATTCTCCTCGAAGAGGCGCATGAACGCCCCGGGTCCAGGATCGGCGACCGTGTCCCGGAGGTCCTCGAGCGCCTCCGAGCAGGCCTCGAGGACGGGGGGGACATGGGGGTTCGACCGGAGCATCTCACGGTAGAGTGCCGGGTCCTGTGCCAGGAGGCGCCCGACGATCCCGAGCTCGATCCGGTAGATCGGCGAGGTGAACGAGAGGACCTCGTCCAGGTCGCAGTCGAGCCGGCGCATGGTCTCGGCCATCACGAGCGTGAGTGAGTGGGCGAGTCCCTGCACCACCGCCATCATGCGGTCGTGCCGCTCGGGGGTGGAGAAGGTGAGACGCGCCCCGGCCCCGCGGAGGAGGCCAAAGAGGGGTGTGCACTGCTCCTCCGTTGCCGTCGCCGGGGTGACGACGATCGTCTGGCCCTCGAGGGAGGCGACGCCGGGCCCGAACATCGGGTGGAGGCCGACGGCCGGTGCCGGCGAACGGCTCATCTCGGCCACCGGCCGTGCCTTGAGCGAGGTCAGGTCGCAGAGGAGCTGGTCCGGCCGGAGATGGGGGGCGACCTGGGCGATCACCCCGAGAGTCACCTCGATCGGGACCGAGACGACGACCACGTCCTGGCGGGCGAGAAACGAGGGCATCGGCTCACTGCCTGTCCGGCCGCGGACCGAGACCTCCCACCCCGCATCTCTGAAGACCCGGGCGAAGAGGGTGCCCATCCCCCCCGTGCCGCCCAGGATGCCGACCCTAACGCTCAAGGATCGTCTCCCTGACCGCGTGGCCGAAGTGGCGTCCCCCCTCGAGGAGCGCGCCGAGCACCCGGTCACCGACCTGGAGAGACGCGACAGAGACTGCGCCCCCGCCCTCGCGGACGAGGCGGATCGTCTCGGCGTTCTGGAGCACGATCCCCGCCCGCCGACCGTCGTCCGCGGTCGCCTCGACGAGCAGGAGGGGGCGGCGCTCGACCTTGACCCGGCCAATGGCGGCGGCTGTTGAGCTGCCCCGGGCACCGACTCCGAGAACCGCGTCCCCGGCGGCGAGGTCAGCGAGGTAGGCGGTCCGCCCTCCTGGGAGGAGGCAGTAGGCGTGGACCGCCCCGGCGTTCACTCGGAACGGCCGCGGGGCGACGTACGGATTCTCCAGGGTCTCGGCATGGACCAGGAAGAGGGCGGACGAGGTGTTGCCGACAAGCAGCCCCTCGTCCTCGCTGAAGAGCGAGCAGGTGTCGACGCAGACCCGGTCCCCCATCCCGATCGGGCGGATCGACTCGACGTTCAGCGACACGAGGGGTATCCGCTCCTCGCCGGCCTTGACGAACGCGGCGACCCGCGCAACGACGGCGGGGTCGTCGGTGGCGAGCAGAAGGCCGGCTACCCCGGTCTCCAGCGCCCCGAGGGCAAGGAGCGCGTCGTCCTCGGAAGTCACCCTGGCAAAGACCCGGTCCGAGCGGGCGATCAGGTTCTCAAGGGGGATCACCGTCCAGTCGCTCGTCTCGACCACGACGACGCCCTGGCGGGAGAGATCAACCGCCCGATCTTCGTCCGCCGAGGAGGCGATCGCGACCGCGAAGACGTCTCGGTCCCACTCGAGATCGCCTCCCGGCCCGACAATCGTAACCCGGCCGAGTGCCCGCACCCTGCCGGGCTCGTCGGTCACGATCGCGTCCGCCCCCGCCTCGAGGGCGGCGGTGGCAATCCTGGTCGAGAAGGGGCGTGCCTCGACCCAGAGGGCCTTCATCTTCCGTCTCCGTGCACCGTACTGCAGATCCGGCCAACGAAGGCCCGGGTGTCCTCGCGCTGGAACGCGTTCCGGCCCATGCAGACCCCGGCGCCGCCAGCGCCGACGGCGTCCGCGATCATCGCGATCGCAATCTCGTCCCCTCCCTTCTCGCCGCCAGCGATCATCACCGGGACCGAGCATGCCTCGACGATCTGCCGGAAGGCCGCAGGGTCCCCAGGGTAGTTGACCTTGATCAGGTCCGCGCCGAGCTCTTCGGCCGCCCGGACGCAGTGCGAGACCGCATCGGGGCTCGAGCCGTCGATCCCCGTTCCCCGGGCGTAGGCCATGATCAGGAGCGGCATCCCCCAGCGCGTGCAGTCCTTCGAGACCTGGCCGGCCGCCTCGAGCATCCGCGATTCGTTGGGCGCCCCCAGGTTGATGTGGATCGAGACCGCGTCTGCACCGAGGGCGATCGCCTCCTCGACCGTGCAGACCAGCACCTTGTCATTGGGGTCGGGATTGAGGGCGGTCGAGGCGGAGAGGTGGACGATCAGGCCGATGTCCCGCCCGTGTCGCCGGTGTCCAGCCTTCACCATTCCCTTGTGAAGAATGATCGCGTTCGCGCCGCCCTCTGAGATCTCGGAGATCACTCGCGTCATATTTCGCAGCCCATCGATCTGGCCGAGGGTCATACCGTGGTCCATCGGAACGATCACGGCACGGCCAGTGTTCCGGTCCATGATCCGCTCGAGCCGAATCTCCTTTCCGATCATCGGAGCACCTCCATCGCCTCTTCTGCAGTCCTGCCTTCGTGGACGATCAGGGCGGCAGCCCGGACGAACCGGTCGGGGGCCGCGTGCTGGAACGCGTTCCGGCCGATCGAGATGCCGGCAGCGCCTCCCGCCATCGCCCCCTCGATCAGGTCGAGGGTGGTCCGGTCATCGGTCCGGGAGCCGCCAGCGACCACAACGGGGACCGGGCAGCCCTTCGTGACCTCGGAGAACGAGTCGGGGTCACCGGTGTAGACAGTCTTGACAAGATCGGCGCCGAGTTCGGCCGCGACGCGGGCGGCGAGGCGGACATGCTCGACTGCATGCTCGTCGGCGATCTTCTTACCCCGCGGGTACATCATGGCGAGAAGCGGCATACCCCACTCCTGGCACTCGACCGCGATCCGGCCGAGGTCACCGAGCATCCGTGCCTCGGAGTCGGCCCCGATGTTGACGTGTATCGAGACCCCGTCCGCGCCCATCCTGAGGGCGTGGGTGACCGTGTTGACCAGCACCTTCTCGTTCGGGTCCGGCCCGATCGAGGTCGAGGCCGAGAGGTGGAGGATCAGGCCGACGTCCGGGCCGTGCCGTCGATGGCCGTAGAGCGCGAGGCCGATGTGGCCGAGCACGGCATTCGCACCGCCGAGGGCGACCGCGTCGACAGCGCCGTCGAGGTCGATCAGGCCCGAGATCGGGCCCTGGGTGACCCCGTGGTCCATAGGCACGATGATGGTTCTCCTGGTATTCCGGTTGATGATACGTTCCAGACGGATCTCTTTTCCTCTCATAACACAGGCCTCCGCCGCCCCACACCCTGCAGATGCACTGCATTCGTGGGGCGATCAGAAAAAATAATAGCCGGCAAATGCGAAGCCGTTCGCTCGCCGGTAAAGGTACGATGCACGGTGAACGGGTGCCCTAGCGATAAAAGCACTCACGGGCGAAAAAACATTCACCACACATTGGAATCTCGTTCGATCGAAGTGAAAATAAACCTGTCGGTACGCAGGGGCCGGCAGGCATATGAGGCGGGGTCACGGATCGGTATGCGATGGCCCCTGCGATCCCCTCCATCACGCTCCCGACCTGGACCTTCTGGGTGATCGTCTTCGCGATCATCGCGGCGGGCGCGGTCGCCTTCTGGCCCCTTGTCGGGATCTCGGTGCTCGCGGCGTCGCTCGGTGTCGTGCTCTTCCCGCTC
>CAYLUL010000164.1:775-4234 GCA_964386835.1 uncultured Methanospirillum sp. | reverse complement strand
TACCGATCGTCGTGGTCCCCTTCATCATCTCTGCCTCTGGCATCAGAGTACCTCAAAAAGTCTGTGAATGGGAAGAATCATTATAAAAATGCTGTCCAGGATATACAACACCGCGATACGACTTATAAGTTGTTATGCCGCATCAGCGACGCAGAGGACCCGGATCAGGTCCCGGTCGAACAGCATTGCGACCAGGCGCTTGTCCCCGTTGATCACCGGGAGCTGGTCCACCCGTGCCCGCTTCATCTTCAGCGCGCAGTCGCTCACCTCGGCGTTCTGGGGAACCGCGATCACGTTCTTGATCATCGCGTTCTTCACGGGTTTCTTTGGCAGCTGGACCTTGGAGATCGAGTACGAGAGAGTATGGTTGTCCCGGATGCTCTCCCAGGTCCACTCATCGTCATCGGTGCCGTTCGAGAAGTCCGAGACGCCGACTGAATCCTCGATCACCGAGTTCCGGATCAGGTCGCGTTCCGAGATGATGCCGCGGAGCGTGTTGTCTGCATCAAGGATCGGGATCGCATCGAACCCGGAGATCTCCATCACCTTGCCGACGACTGTGAGCGGGGTCTCCTCCCAAACGGCAAAGGTCTGGCTCGTGAAGGTGTCACGGATCGCGGCCGTACACTTCATCTGTGCGATGGCAAGGACCAGGTCCGAGACGGAGAGGAGGCCGACAAGCACCCCGTTCTCAACAACCGGAAGCCGACGGATATTCTTCTTCACGAGGACTCTCGCCGCCTCGGCGATCGTCGCCTCCGGCCCGATCGTGATCGGGTCGGGGGTCATCAGGAGGCCGAGCTGGGTCTCATCCGGCTTGCGGAGGAGGTCTTTGCGGGTGATGATGCCGACGAGCGTCCCGTCCTTGATCACAGGCACGCCACTGATCCCGGTGCGCTTCAGGATCTTCAGGACATCATCCCGGTTCCCCGGGATCTGGACGGCGACCACGTCCTGGGTCATGTAATCGCGCACGAGCTGCAGGTTTATTCTCTCACCACCATCGTCGTCACGGGGCTGTTCGTCACTACGAAAGAACTGACTGAGCCGATCAGCAGCCTCTCGATCCCGCTCTTACCCAGCGAACCGAGGACGATGAGATCGGCGTCGAGCTCCTCGGCAAGGTTGAGCAGTTCCTGTCCTGCGTGTCCCTGCCTGAGATGTGTCTTCAGGGGAACGCCGGCCTTTACTCCTGTCGCAACTGCATTGTCGAGGATCTCCTTTCCCTCCTTGTCGAGAAGGCTGTACATGACCTCCCAGGTATTGTCGACAGGCAAAGAGGAGAAGAGCCCGATCTCGATCACGTATGCCGCGTGGATCTCAGCCTTCCACACCTTCGCCACGTCGATCGCCGTGCTCAGTGCCAGTCGACTCTGACTGGAACCGTCGATTGCCACCAGTACCTTCCGGAACATATACACCTCAGAAAATAGTCTCTATAGATTCGTCTTTCCGGTTAAAAACATTTGTTTCGATCATGCACGAATCAAGCCGCTGAACCAGGGATGTGACCGGATCGTGGCTGAATACGACCCCTCCCCGCGCAGGATCGATCACCATGAAGTGAGCCGGTGCTCCGGTCTCGATCCAGTTCGGCGTCCCGGCCAATGCCGCTCCGTCGATTGCAGCATGGAGCAACTCAGGGGCGCCGATACCATAGACGAACGAGGTGAACATCAGTTCCTGCGCCATGTCCGGCGCCACGAACATCGCATTGTCGGTTCCCAGCAGCACCCGGCATTCAAGGTCGAGCATCCTTGTGATCGGGGGGTGGTGCGGACCCTGTGCGACACCGAGTCGCCAGTTCGACCGCGGGCAGACCGCGATCGGGATCCCTTCGTCGGCGCAGCGCCGCAACTGACGGTCGGTCGCGTGCGTCATGTGGACCACCAGGTCCGGGCGGCAGTCCAGGGCGGGGTCCACGTCCTCGGCATCCCGCTCCCCAGCATGAATGGCGACAAACCGTCCTTGCGATCGGACGCGGGCCACGACTTCGGTATAGTCAGCCAGATCGCGCGTGCTCGCGATCCCAGCCCCATCGGCGACCGCCTCACCCCCGTCCCGGCCGAGTGCGACCACCCGAAATGGAAATCCTCTGCTCGCTTCCCGAAGGAGTTCCACGCCCCGAATCCCTCCCTCCCGGAAGTCCATGCATCCGGTCGTTCCGCCCCCGATCATCCTCTGGAGGCTCGATCGGATTCCGGCACGGCAGACCTCGAGCGATGCCGCCCGCAGCATCCGGTGCTTGAGCCCATCAGGCGGGCGGACGAGCGACGCGAGGTCTCCTGGTGCCGGCATATCCATGGCGACGGTGTCGCCGAGGTGCGTGTGTGCGTTAAAGAATGCCGGGCAGATCCATCGAGTGGCGTTCCGGCTCTGCTCCTCGACCGCAACGATCCGGCCCGCCTCGACCACCACATCGGCAGGGCGGGGCTCAAGGTCAGGTCCAAGGAATGCGAGCCCCGAAAAGATGGATGGTTCCATACCCTGATTATTTAAACGACCGGGAACAGATATAGAATGATATGGCGAAGAAGAGAGGCGGACGCCTGATCTCGTCAGCCGGTCTCGTCAACTACTACGAGAGCGAGGATCGGCGGGCAGTCCACATCAACCCATACTATGTCATCGCGGCCGCTGCCGTGATCGGTGTCGTCGTTCTGCTACTGAACATACTCCTCTAAATCCCTTCCTGCGGCTGTTTCAATCATCGCGGGGATCCGATCGCACTCCTCACAACGATGCTTCCCGGACTGATCGACCTCTTTCTCCACCTCGACCAGAACCTGCCCCTGGTGATCCAGGAGTACGGTCTCGTCACCTACGCGATCCTCTTCGTGATCATCTTTCTCGAGACCGGCCTTGTCATCACTCCGTTTCTTCCCGGGGACTCGCTCCTCTTCGTCTCAGGGGTGGTTGCCGCCGCCGGCCACTTGAACCTCTACCTGCTCCTGGCCGTCTTCATCGCGGGTGCGATCCTGGGTGACACGGCGAACTACTGGATCGGCAACTTCCTGGGCCTCCGGGTCTTCCAGCGTCGATTTCCCGAGATTATCCGGCAGGAGTACATCGACCGGACCTATCACTTCTTCGAGCGCTACGGGGGCATGGCCATCTTCATCGCGCGCTTCGTCCCGCTCGTCCGGACCTTCGCGCCGTTCCTCGCAGGGGTTGGCACCATGTGCTATCGGCGGTTCCTGCTCTACAACGTCGTCGGTGCGATCGCCTGGTCGCTCGTCCTGGTGCTCGGCGGATACTTTATCGGGGCCGTTCCCGTCGTTAACGAGAACCTGAACCTCCTGATCTACGCGGTGATGGCGTTGACCGGGGGCTCGCTCATCTACATCCTGTACCGGGTCGTCCACGGTTATCTCTCCCAGCGGTCCGACTAAAAAAACCCCATCGTCGGCGAGAGATGCATCCAAATTTATTAAGGCTCTCCCGGAGCACCTTTAACCG
>CAYLUL010000164.1:0-765 GCA_964386835.1 uncultured Methanospirillum sp. | reverse complement strand
TAACCGAGGAGGGATCGATGACTCAGCCCGTTCTCGAACGATACCGCACACCCATCATAATCGCGCTCGTTGCGCTCTTCACCCTGATCGCGTTCTGGATCCGGATGCTCCCGGCGGGGCAGATCGGATCCCAGGACATCCTGACCTTTGTCGGCTCCGACGACCCGATCTACAATCTGCGCCAGGTCGAGCTGATGCTGGCGAACTTCCCGACGTACGCCTGGTGGGAACCGATGACGCAGTTCCCGTACGGGACTGATCTCTACTGGGGTCCGCTCACCACCTACGCCGCAGCAGTCCTCTGCCTCCTGGTGGGCGCCTCCACCCGGCCCGAGATCATCTACGCCTGTCTCGCGGTGCCGCCCCTGATGGCGGCGGCGATGGTGCCGGTGGTCTACCTGATCGGCCAGCGAGTCTCGGACTGGAAGGGCGGACTCGTCGCCGCCGGCCTCGTGGCGATCATCTCGGGACAATACTTCTATCGCTCCCTCTTCGGGTACTTCGACCACCACATGACCGAGGCCCTCGTCTCGGCGGTCTTCTGTCTCGTGTACATCTGGGCGATCCGGCATGCCTTCGACCGTGGGGTCTCGCTTTCGGACACCGGGAGTTTGAAGTGGCCGGCGCTCCTCGGTCTCGCGGCGGGTGTCGCCTATTTCATCGGGCTCGTCGCGATGCCGACGATGATCCTGTTCGCGATGATCGTCGCCATCTACACCCTCGCGCAGGTCCTCTATAACATCTATCGCGGCCACTCGAGCGACG
>CAYLUL010000163.1:0-4235 GCA_964386835.1 uncultured Methanospirillum sp. | reverse complement strand
GCGGCAATCGCCATGAACAGGGCCACAACGATCAGATAGGTGTTCATTGATCGCAGGTGGATCCAATAAGATATATTGGTATCTACTGGGATTTATTTCGCGGAAAGGAGCGGAAACCCGCGGTCATACGAGCGGATGCTGCACGGGCCCTTCCCCGGCCGGTTGACGGGTCCGACGAGCCGCGGTCGCCTCCTCCGGGATAACGATGGGGGTGATTCCCGGCGATCCCGGGGGACCGGTTCGGGATTCATCCGACACGGGGCCAGAAGTAGAGCTGTGTCCATCCAGCGCCCGACGGGACGATTTCATCGGCGACTGCGGGGCGGTGGTGGTGGGTGGGGGTGTCGAGGTCCGAGATCGAGATCCCGGCCCATTGCTGCGGTTCGGAAAGGGGAGGGCGACATTCAATGGGTACTGAAGAAAGGGTACCCGAGGGCTCCCGCTAGAGCCCGTTGAAGAGCCAGACCACGTCGGCGAAGTCGATCCGTCCGTTCTGGTTGAAGTCGAACGCGGTGACGGGCTCGTTCTCCCCGATCCAGGTCATCTGGTTGAAGAACAGAACCACGTCCGCGAAATCCTTGCGGTCATTGCCGTTCACGTCCTCGTACCGCCCATCGCCATCCCGGTCCCGAGGGGCCCCGGTGCCGCCAGGGATCGGTGGCAGGGGTGCCGCTCCCCCATTGCCCCCGATCGCGTACAGAGCGCCTCTCTTCCCGTCCGACCCTGCGACGAAGACCGTGCCCTCCGCGATGGCCGGTGGAGAGTAGAGCGGCGTTCCGTTCGTCCACTCCCACCGTTTCGAACCGTCCGCCGCGTTGAGGGCGTAGAGCCGGTTGCTGCCGGTCGCGTAGACGACGCCGTTCGCATACGCCGGGAGGACGAACTTCCGGTCCGACACGGGCGTGTTCAGGACGGTGAAGGTCCACCGCGTTGTTCCATTGGCCGCGTTCAGGGCCCAGACCTGGCCCATCGAGGCGTTGCCGCACCCGAGAAAGACCCCGCCATCACCGACCGCTACGTCGGAGACGGAGAACTTCCCGGTGTTCCTCCCGAGGAACGGGTTGAACCAGAGCTGCCGTCCGTCGGGGGGCGTCTTCGCCCCCGCCCCGGAATGGGAAACGTTGGCGACCTTGAGGTACAGCACCCCGTCCACCCATGCCGGTCCCCCGGTGTACCAGAAGTCGGGGGCGGCCCAGAACCGGTTCCGGAGGTGCACGCCGCCGCCCGTCCCGGCATCGACCTGGAAGTAATCTCCCCCGCAACTCAGATAGAGGGTCCCGCCGTGGACGGCGATGTGGGTCAGCCCACTCATGCGGACCGTCCACCCGGTCCACTCCTGGGTCTCTTTCACCCAGAGGATCTCCCCCGAGGTCGAGAGGGCGGCGACGACGTTGCCGTAATCGCCGCCGTCGGAGACGAAGACCCGGTGCCCGGACACGGTCGGCGGGTTGGGGGCGTTCTTTGGGAGCAAGCCCGTATCAACCGGGAGGGGGAACTGGCTCCACTTCACCGCCCCTGTCGCTGCATCAAGACCGTAGACACCATCGCCCGAGACGATCACGAAGCCGTCCGCGACCGCCGGCGAGCCCCAGATCTTCGTCGTGTTCAGTTTCGGGGAGACCCATTTCCGCGTCCCGTTCGACGCGAACACGGCGTACACCTTCATCTCATTGCTCCCGAAGTAGACGATCCCGTCCACGACCGATGGTTGATGGATGACGTGTGAATCCTGTGCGTCCGTCTTCGCCGTCCATTTCAGGACGCCATCGGGGCGTGTCCCGCCGTCGTCGTACACGCCCGTATGTTCGGCGTCGGACCGGTACATGGACCCCAACGCCGAGACGGGCATCGTCAATCCTGCGACGAGGAGGAGGAGGAGTACCGCGAGAGCAGCGACTCCTGGCGAGGAAAAGAAGAGTTTTCGAATCGCCGTGACCTTTCTCATATGGGTCCTCGTATCACCGAGGTAATTATTTCTGCCGATTTATTTCAGCCCGGCTCCCGCTCGATTCGGTGGTGCCTGCATCCAGACGTGGTCGGGCCTGCCCGATCGGCTCTCGTGAGGGGTTCCCGCTACTCGATCAACTCCCGCCACTGCGCGGTCTCGAGGAACGAACCGACCACGTCCTCCTCGAACTCGCGGTAGCGACTCCAGGGGACGGCGAACGTGAGGACGTCGGTACCGAGGATCTTCTTCGTCGCGACCCGCGCCGAGGGGTCCGTCATCCCGATCACCGCCCGGGGGTGCTCCTGTTGGGCCTCGACCAGGGGCCAGAGGAAGAACTGCATACACCCGGCGCCCGGCGGGATGATCACCCCGTCGACTGCGGGGCGGCGGTAATGGGCAAGGGTCACCAGGCCCGAGATGCCGGTGCCGTTCGCAACAAAGACGACCACCGCCGGCTCCTCGCCGTCGGGGACGGCCGAGAGCGGCATCAGCACCACCCACGCGGGCGGGGCGGGGAGCGTCGGCAGCCCGTCGAGAAAGACCCGTGCCGCCGCCGGGTCGCGCCAGTAGCGCTCCCCGTGAAGGAGGTGCTCCTTGCCCGGGGACTCGGGCATCGCCCGGGCTTCGTCGACCAGGCGCTCGGGCGCTCCCGTCCCCTCGACGCCGCAGCTGAGGAAGTAGGAGTGGCGCTCCGGGTCCTCGAACGCCGTCTCGAACCCGAGCCCGATGAGCCCTCCCGGGCACCCGGCCGTCTCACGCGAGATCGCTGCCGTCCTGCCGAGGGCCGCCTGGGCAAGGAGCCACATCACGCATCCACGCCGTCCGGGAGCGAACCCGACAGCCCCCGTTGGCCGCTCGTCCCGGAGCAGGACCGCGACCGGTTCGAACCGGAGGCCGAGCGCCTCCTGTAACCGACTCCGCATGGACGAGTCTTCGTCGGGGGGGCATACAAGTCTGTCGGAGACGTGTCACAGGTTTTATCCGGCAGGCGGCAGGAGTACGTGTGGTGATCGTGCGATGACCTGCAGGACCTCCATCGGGCGCCCTTTGTGGCTGCTCCTGGCCGTGTTCGTCCTCCTGTTTCTCTTCGTGGGGGCCGTGGACGCCACGACCCGGATCGTCCCTCTCGGAGATTCGCTGACGAAGGGGATGCTCGACACGGACGACGGCGGGATGCATCCGACCTATCGGTACTGGCTCTGGAACAAGCTCCGTTCAAACGGGTACGACGTCGACTTCGTGGGCTCCTGGAACGTGCCGAACTTCCCGGTCAGCTTCGATAAGGACAACGAGGGGCATGGGGGGTACACGATCGGCGGCATCCTGGACGGCGTCGGCACCGGCGGCAGGCTCTCGACCTGGCTTTCCGGGTACAACCCCGACATGGCTCTCGTGCTGCTCGGCACGAACGACGTGCTCGCCCAGACGCCGATGGCGATCCGCTTCTCGAACCTGAACGGGGTCGTGAACACCCTCCGGGCGAAGAACCCCCGGATCACGATCGTCCTCGCCACGCTGCCGCCCACCGGCGACAGCTACCGGAACACCAACTCGGGCCTGATCGCGTTCAACAACCAGCTGGGCTCATGGGCCTCATCCCGCTCGACCTCGACGTCGCGGATCGTGGTGGTGGACCTCTACTCGGGCTTCGACGGGCGGGCAGACAACCAGGCGCCCCGGTACATCCACCCCGACGAGTCGGGAGAGAGGAAGATCGCGGACCGGTTCTATGCGGCGATCACGCCCTACCTGTCAAAGGGCACCCCGGTGACGACGGCCCCCACCCCGACCCAGAACCCGTTCGCGATCTCGGGGCCGAGGTCGATCACGAGCCCCGGCAACTACTATCTCACCGGCGACCTGGTGAACCGGGATGAGCCGGTCTGCATCGAGGTGACGTCGCCGGGCGTCACGATCGACGGGCGCGGCTATCGCCTCGGCGGAAACGGAAAGTCGGATCGAACGGCCGGGATCTTTATCGACGGGATCCCGGACGTGACCGTGAAGAACATGAAGATCTCGGGCTGGGGCTACGGGGTCTATTATTATGGCCAGGGGGTCGGCCTGGGCCGGATCGAGGGCTGCACCATCGAGGCCAACCTCTACGCCGGGATCGTGCTCTACCGGGGTGTGACCGGGGTCAGCATCATCGGAAACCGGATCCAGGGCCATTCCACCCGGGGGATCTGGATCTCGGCAGCGCATGGCAACGTGGCCTACAACAACCGGTTCATGAACCAGGGGGAGAACGTGCAGGTCGTGTACGAATCGACGGGCAATTCGTTCT
>CAYLUL010000162.1:0-4242 GCA_964386835.1 uncultured Methanospirillum sp. | reverse complement strand
CTCGCTGAGCGAGGTCTCTGATCTCCCGGGCATGGTCGCCTGTTCGGCCAATACGGTCGAGGTCGGCGATGTAGAGGTGACGGGGCCGCAGTGCGGCGAGATAGCTCCCCGGATCGGCGGTGGACGAGAGCCCCCAGTCGAGCGGGCGATAGGACTCGCGAGCTCCGGAGCGTCCGTGGACGACAAGCCCCCCCTTCAGGTCAAGAGCGAGGATCAGGTTCATGCATTCCCCTGATCGATCTGGTGCGCCAGGAAGAGAGCCTTTTCCATCCGATGGTCTCCGGACGTCCGGTCTATTCGGAACCCCTATTAACGGGTGGGTGTATAACAGCTCTATGCAACTGCTTGTCAGCCCGAGCAGCCTTGAAGAGGCCCGCTCAGCGTGCGCCGCAGACATCATCGATGTCAAGCGGCCCGCGGAAGGGTCGCTCGGCGCCAACTTCCCCTGGGTCATCCGGGCGATCGCGGAGATGACCGATAAACCGGTCTCGGCCGCGATCGGGGACTTTGACAACAGGCCCGGTGGCGCTGCCCTCACCGCCCTCGGGGCCGCCGCATCCGGCGCGGATTATATCAAGTGCGGGCTCATGGTCCCCAGGCTGGACCAGGCGGAGTGCCTGATCAGGGCCGTGGTGCGAGCGGTAAAAGATAGTTATCCCGAGAAGAAGGTCGTCATCGCCGCCTACTCCGACCACGAGCGGCTCGAGACGGTCTCACCGTTCCAGGTGATCCCCCTCGCCGCCCAGGCGGGCGCGGACCTCGTCATGGTGGACACCGGAAAGAAGGACGGGCGATCCACCTTCGAGTTCATGAACGAGGCCGCACTCTCCGCATTTGTCGAGCTCGGCCATGATGCCGGGCTCGGCGTCGCCCTCGCCGGCTCCCTGGTCTTCGATGACCTTCCTGCCTTGAAGCGAATCGATCCCGAGATCATCGGTGTCCGGGGCATGGTCTGCGGCGGGGACAGGACTGCAAAACTCCAGGAGGACCTCGTCCTCCGGGCGATGGCGGCAATCAGGTGAGGGTCCATGTTCGCAACAAAGATTGAGAATGCCCCCCTCGCCCTGACATTCGACGACGTGCTGCTCGAGCCGGCGGCCTCCCGTGTCGAGCCCGACCAGGCCGATGTCTCCTCCCGGTTCTCACGGGGGATCCACCTCAATATCCCGCTCGTCTCGGCGGCGATGGACACGGTGACCGAGGCGGCGATGGCGATCGCAATCGCGCGCGAGGGTGGGATTGGGGTGATTCACCGGAATCTCCCGGTCGAGGAGGAGTGCCGGAACGTGGTGCTGGTCAAGCAGGCGGAGGAGCTCGTCGAGCGCCAGGTCCAGTCCGTCGGGCCCGATGCCACCGTATCCGAGGTCGAGGCATTGATGGGCCGGCACGGGATTGGCGGCGTTCCGGTGGTGGACGAGGCGGAGCGGGTGATCGGGATCGTCTCGCGGCGTGACGTCCGTGCGATCGCCAGCCGGCGGGGCCGCGAGTCGATCCGGGCGATCATGACCCCGTCCCCGATCACGGCCGACGAATCGTTCACGATGGAGGAAGCGCTCGAGACGATGTACACCAACAAGGTGGAGCGTCTGCCGGTCACAGATGAGCAGGGCCACCTGATCGGGATCATCACGATGCAGGACGTGCTCGAGAAGCACCAGTATCCGCGCGCGGTCCGGGACCGCGACGGCAACCTGCGCGTGGCCGCCGCCGTCGGCCCCTTCGATCACCCGCGGGCGATGGCCCTCGTGGAGGCGGGCGCGGACGCCCTGATCGTGGACTGCGCCCACGGGCACAACCTGAACGTGGTCCGCGCGGTCCAGGAGATCAAGGGCTCGGTCGACGTTGATGTCGTGGCCGGGAACATCGCCACCCGTTTGGCCGCCGAAGCCCTGATCGGAACCGTCGATGGGCTGAAAGTCGGTATCGGCCCGGGATCGATCTGCACGACCCGCATCGTCGCGGGTGTCGGCGTTCCGCAGATCAGTGCGATCGCCGCGGTCGCCGACGTGGCTGGGCCGGCAGATGTGCCCGTCTGCGCTGATGGCGGCGTCCGGTTCTCGGGTGACATCGCGAAGGCGATCGCCGCCGGGGCCGAATCCGTGATGCTCGGCTCGCTCCTGGCGGGGACGGACGAGTCCCCCGGCAGGATCGTCGCGATCAAGGGGCGACGATACAAGCAGTATCGTGGCATGGGGTCACTCGGCGTCATGACGACCGGCCAGTCCTCAGACCGGTACTTCCAGAAGAAGGAGATCGGCCGGACCAAGTTCGTCCCCGAGGGGGTCGAGGGGGCGACACCGTACGTCGGCCATGTCTCGGATACGATCTACCAGCTCGTCGGCGGCCTGAAGTCGTCGATGGGCTACACCGGCTCCGCCACGATCACCGCGCTCCGCGAGGGGGGTCGGTTCGTTCGGATCACTGCCGCCGGCTTCGGCGAGAGCCATCCGCACAACATCCTGATCACGGATGAGGCCCCGAACTATCGGATGTTCGAGCAATAAAACCTTTATATTTTTATCGCTTACTTTAGGTGAATAATGCTCGAGCACGACGACATCTCCCGTCTTCTCGACCTGCTCGGCAACCGGAACCGGCGGCGAATCCTGGACCTTTTGCATCAGAAGCCCTGTTACGTGACCGAGATTTCAGACCGGCTCCTCCTCTCGCCCAAGGTCGTCATCGAGCACCTGGCCCTGCTGGAGCGCGAGCGGCTGATTGGGTTCAACCTTGATGAGCGGAGGCGCAAGTACTACTATCTCTACCAGGAGCTCGACGTCTCGATCGCCGTTCGGGTGACCCGTGCGGGTCAGCCCGCCATCGCCCCTCCCGGACGCACCGCGCTGGTGGTGCACCGTCTCCGCCAGCTCCGAGGCCTTCTGGAGACGCGGGAGCACCTTCTCGCGAACCTGGACGGGGTCGATCGCGAGATCCAGCAGAAACTGACCGATCTCATTAAGTGCGGGGAGGGAATAATCGAGAACGAGATTGATGTCGATCTCCTGCTTGCCCTTTCACTCGGGGCACCGACCGTCGAAGCCCTTCTTGATTTGACGGGGCTTCCCGTCCATGAACTGAACGGCCGTCTGGCGCACCTCCAGTCAATGGGGGTCGTTCGGGCCGAAGGAACCCAGTACCGTTTGTGTGGTGCCGATGCCGAGTAACACGGATGATGAGACCTACCGGAACCTCGCCCGCCTCCTCGAACAGCTGCTCCGCAGCCTGCCGCAGCCAGAACCGGGGCAGGTGGTCGGATTTACGGTCATGACGGGCGCCGGCATGCCGAATGCTCCCGCGGATGCCCGATTCGAGCCGGATTCAGATGAAGAAGAGAGCGTGATCGACTACGAGTGTGTCGAGGGGCGCGACGAGGTCTACGTCACCGCGAAGGTGCCTGCAGACCTCCAGACCGCACCCTACGTCGATATCATGTCGCACCAGATCCGGATCGTGATGGACGATCGCGTGACCGAGATCGACCTCCCGGTCCCGATCGATATCCGGCACAGTTTTTACCAGGTCCGGCACGGGGTCATGGATGTCTCCTGTCGGAAGCAGTGATCGCCCGGAAATTTTTTTTAAAAAAGTGTTCAGAGAAGTCCGAACGACTTCAGGGTCACTTCGGGGTTGACGGCGCCCACGTGGTAGACGACACCTTCGTCCAGCTCGTTGATGACGACCTCTGCCGGCGAGAAGAGAGACGTATCGATCTGGTAGAAGTCGAAGTTCGCCTCCTTGAAGATCTCGTAGAACGGCTTGCCGTATCCCTTGGACTTGTTGGATGGGATCCGGTCGAGGTAATCCTTGATCTCGGGTGCGCGCATCGTGAGCATGATCCTGCCATGGTAGATGGTCGCGTCGTTGGTCGTCCCCATCGCCTTCGTCGCGTCCTTCTTGACCGGCGGCACCGGTGCGGTGCCGATCGCGGCGGAGATCTTGGTCGTGTCGAACCCGAGCTCATTCAGCTTGTAGATCGCCGTCTCGACGCAGCGGCCAGAGACCTGGATCGAGCCGACGATCGATGCCGTCGGGGCGACAACCGCACAGACGTTCCCGACGTCGATGTGGCACTCGCTCGCGATCTTCTCCATCACCTCGCCATTCGGCAGGTGGTCGGACTCGAGCGCGATCACGGCGGAGTCGAAGTCATCCTCGTATCCGATGACCTCGTAGGTATGCTTCGGCTTGAGCGAGAGCGCCCGCGCGGGGCCCGAGCCCATCGCGAAGTAGTTGCCCACCTTG
>CAYLUL010000161.1:0-4260 GCA_964386835.1 uncultured Methanospirillum sp. | reverse complement strand
GAGTGGACGAGGAGCAGGTCCGCGTCACCGCGCTTGGCGAGTTCGATCGCCTTGCCGGTGCCCTGGGACGTGATCTTCAGGTTCACCGCGTGCGTCGCCTCGTAGATCGGCGTCAGGTAGTCGAGCAGCCCGGTGTCGTCCAGGCTCGTCGTGGTCGCGATCAAAAGGTCGGTTCGGGGTCCGGTGACATTTGTTGGGACCGCCGTCACGTCGCCTGTTGCGGCGCCGGTGGGCCCAGCCGTCGTCTGGCCCGTGACGGTCGGGATTGTCGTCGCGTTGCCGCCGGGAGTTGTGCCCGTGCAGCCCGAGACGCCGATGAAGAGGACGAGGAGGAGGGCAAGCAGGCCCGCTCCTGTCCAGAGTGCTCTTCTGCTCATTTTGATCAGAACCGATGTGTTTAATAACCTAGTTGAATCTTTCTCTATTATTCAGCAAAAAGAGTGGACCAATTGGATTATCAGTTGGCATACCAGCGTTGAACGCACGCGCAACCGGTTTTTTTTGGGGAGACGCGCGGCTCGTGGGAGTAGGCCATGGTGAATGAGATCCTGGAGGGCTTTATCCAGGCTGTCGACCTGATCGTCTCGCTCGACCCCGAGGTGATCGAGATCACGATCCGAACCCTCGTCATTTCGCTCTCGTCGACCCTTCTCGGAACCGCGATCGCCGTGCCTGTCGGCGGAATCATCTCGCTCTACGAGTTCAGGGGCAAGAGGACCCTGATGTACCTGGTCCAGACGCTCTACTCGGTGCCGACGGTGATCATCGGTCTCCTCCTCTTTCTCCTGATCTCGTCTTCAGGTCCGTTCGGCTCCCTCAGGCTCCTCTTCACGTCGACGGGGATGATCATCGGCCAGACCCTGCTGATCCTCCCGATCCTGATGGGCCTCACCGTCGCCGCTCTCGACGGGCTCGATCGCGGACTCCGCGACACCCTTGTCTCGCTCGGTGCCACCTGGTCGCAACAGCTCTTTGCCCTCCTGCGAGAGGCTCGATTTGCCCTGCTCGCCGCAGTGGCCCTCGGGTTTGGCCGGGCAATCTCCGAGGTCGGCGTCGCGATCATGATCGGCGGCAATATTCGGGGGTTCACCCGGGTCCTCACGACGGCGATCAGCCTGGAGACCTCCATGGGCAACATCTCGCTCTCCATCGCCCTCGGCCTCATCCTGCTCGTGCTCGCCCTCGTGGTGAACTTCGGCGTGAACCTGCTCCAGGGGGGTGGGCGCCGATGATCCGCTGTGAGGAGATCGGATGGAAAGTGGAGGGCAAGACGGTCCTTGACGGCGTCTCGATCGAGGTGGCGCCCGGGGAGGTCTTCGGCCTGATCGGGCCATCGGGCTCCGGTAAATCGAGCCTGATCCGGATCATGGACCTCCTTGTCTCCCCGACGAACGGCCGGCTCTGGATCGACTCCGTCGAGGTGACCGCTGGCGGTGTCGACCTCGTTCGACTGCGGCGACGCATGGGCATGGTCTTCCAGCGCCCCGCGGTCTTCTCTGGGGACGTCTATCGCAACGTCTCGATCGGCCTCGGGCTGCGGGGAGAGCGTCCTGAGGTTGCTCGCCCCCTCGTTGAGGACGCCCTCGAGATGGTGGGGCTCGCCGGCTTCGGCCCGCGCCGCGCTTCGACCCTCTCGGGAGGCGAGCTCCAGCGGGTCGCAATCGCCCGTGCCCTCGTCACCCGTCCGACCGTTCTCTTCCTCGACGAGCCGACCGCCAACCTGGACCCGCTCTCCACCCAGGTGATCGAGGACGTCGTCCGAAAGGCCCGGACGGAACTCGGCACCACGATCGTGATGGCAACCCACAACCTGGACCAGGGCCAGCGTCTCTGCGACCGCCTGGCAGTGATGGCGACGGGCCAACTCATGCAGACCGGGACGCCCCTCGAGGTCTTTTACCGCCCGAAGACCAGCGAGGTGGCCCGATTCGTGGGGGCTGAGAACCTGGTCGACGGAACGGTGGAGCGGATGGACCGGGGTGTGGCGTTCGTCCGGACCGAGGGGGGTGTTCTTGCCGTTGCCGTCCACACTCCGATCTCGGGGAAGGTCTCGGTTGCGATTCGACCGGAGGAGATCGTTCTCTCCCCTGAAAACGCCTGCCGGACGGACTCCCCGAACCATCTGTACGGCCGAATCAGCGCAGTCGAATCCGATGGTCCGCTGATCCGAGTCCATGTTGATTGCGGTTTCCCCCTCGTCGCTCTGATTCGGCGACTGACCTTCCTCTCTCTCGCCCTTGAACCTGGACTGCAGGTCTGCGCCGTCTTCGACCCGAATGGAGCGCATCTGATTGTGCGCGCATGATGTTCGAAAACTTTATCACCAGTTTTATTTGATTTCGTAACACGAATTTGAAAAATGATGATACCTGGTCGATTGAGGAAACTGGATAATGACTCTATATTTGAACATTCTCCCTCAAATTGACATTATTGTCAAACTTTTATAAAATAAATACATTGGAAAAAAACGGAAATCATATATAACGCGATTGAGAATATGTGCAATGTCCCAAGAGGGGACGTGCAGTAGTCACCGTCACTGATCGCCAGCAACACCTGTAGTCACTTTCACTATTCAGTTACAGGCACGAATGATCAGACGAACCACTTAACCAGAGGAACGTTATGGCAAAATACACCGAAACAATTGACCTCTATGATGATGGGGGCAAGCTGCTCAAGGGCGGCGTCACGATCGACAAGATCAGCCCTGTCGGCAACGCCGGCATCAGGAAGATCATCGACCTGACCAAGCGCACGGTCGCAGTCAACCTCGGAGGACTCGAGGCTGCGCTCGCCAGCGGAAAGGTCGGCGGCAAGATGAACCAGATCCTCGGTCGCGGCATGGACTTCTCGATCGTCAAGGACTCTGGCGCAATCGCCGAGAAGATCAAGTCGATGGTGCAGGTCGAAGAGGGCGACGACACCAACATCCGCACGTACGGCGGCGGCAAGATGCTGATGGTCGAGGTCCCCTCGGCGCGTCTCAGCGCAGCAGCCACCTACGATGCGGCCATCACCGCTGTCGCCTCGGCGACCACGCTCGCGGTCATCGACCAGTACAACGTTGACATGTTCAACGGCTCGTACGTCAAGGCCGGTGTCATGGGCACCTACCCCCAGACGATGGACATGCAGGGCGCGAACGTCGTCGGCATTCTTTCCATCCCCCAGAACAACGAAGGTCTCGGCTTTGCGCTCCGGAACGTCGCGGCGAACCAGTTCGTCATGATGACCCACCGGAACGCGATGCAGGGCGCCGCACTCGCCTCGACCTTCGAGCAGGCCGGCGAGTTCGAGATGGGCAACGCGATCGGACCCTTCGAGCGGGCACAGCTCCTCGGGTTTGCGTACCAGGGCCTGAACGCGAACAACCTCGTCTACGACCTCGTCAAGAAGAACGGCGCGACCGGTACGATCGGAACGGTCGTCCAGTCGCTCGTTGAGCGCGCAATCGAGGACAAG
Organism: uncultured Methanospirillum sp.; assembly: GCA_964386835.1. Classification (GTDB taxonomy): domain Archaea; phylum Halobacteriota; class Methanomicrobia; order Methanomicrobiales; family Methanospirillaceae; genus UBA288. Next base: position 792 of record CAYLUL010000161.1, on the reverse strand, counting down.
GTCATCAAGGCCGGCAAGAAGGGCAAGTCGGGCTTCGTCTTCTACGAGACCAAGGACCCGATGATGTGGAACGCCTACGCCGCCGCCGGTACCATGGCTGCCACGATGGTCAACTGTGGTGCGGGCCGGTTCGCCCAGGCTGTCTCCTCGACGCTCCTGTACTTCAACGACCTCCTCGAGCACGAGACGGGCCTGCCCGGATGCGACTACGGCCGTGTCATGGGTGTTGCTGTCGGTTTCTCGTTCTTCAGCCACTCGATCTACGGTGGCGGCGGTCCCGGTATCTTCAACGGCAACCACGTCGTGACGCGCCACTCGGCTGGCTTCGGCATCCCGTGTATCGTCGCGGCAACCGCGCTCGATGCAGGGACGCAGATGTTCTCGCCCGAGGGCACCGCGAAGATCTACCAGGACACCTTCGGCCAGCTGCCGGAGTTCAAGACGCCGATGCAGACCATCGCGCAGTCCGTCTAGACGATCCACCACACCAGATAATGACTGACGCCATATATCCTCAGGTCAGAGTCGCGCCAGCGCGTCTCCTCAACCCCGAGACGGTCGAGCAGCTCCTCAACCTTCTCGCCGCGCAGGAAGGAATCAGGAGGATCCTCCTGAAGGGGCAGAACCTCCCCGCCGCAGTCCCGTACGGACCTGCGCGGGGGGCGCCCAACCCCCACTCCATGCGCCGGACCATCACGGTCCTCGACGAGGAGATCGAACTCCGGACCCATGTGGGCACGATCCTCATGGAGCTCGAGTCGATCGACGTGCTGCCGGCCATCAGGGCCGCAT
>CAYLUL010000160.1:0-4369 GCA_964386835.1 uncultured Methanospirillum sp. | reverse complement strand
CGAACCCGAGTTAGAGGCTTGGGAAGCCCCTGTCCTACCACTAGACTACTATCGCACGTGTGCTACAGGATGCATTGGTCCGAGTACGATATCAACCTTATCGGACGGGCCTACAGTTTTCCCGCGTACTTCTCCGGGTTGGCGTCGAACGCCTTCTTGCAGCCGGGCGCGCAGAAATAGACCTTCTTTCCCCCGTACTCGCTCGTCCACTTCGCCGTCGCCTCATCGACATCCATATCGCAGATCGGGTCTCGTGCCATTGTTCCTCCTGCGACGGCCTCTGCCGTCACCACGAATACGACAGTCAGGATAAAAAAGGTGCGGTTCAGGAGCGTTGATGTTTTCGTATCAGGGAGAGGGAGTTCGAGAGGAGAGAGCTTGCGACGAGGAGCATGCCGGCGACGGCGAGGGCGGTGCCGGTGACAAGCCCCTCCGCGTGAAGGAGGGCGGTCGAATTGAACGAGGAGAGGGACCAGCCCGCCGCCCCGACACCGACGGAGAGGAAGACCGATCCGTACATCGCCGATGCAGCACGGGGCTGGGTGAACGTGAAGAGCTCGAGCAGCGCGGAGGTGAGGGTCGAGGGGGCCGCAACGACCGCACCCTCCTCCGGGATCCGGAGCCGTCGGGTCCGGAGGCCGTCACTCTTGGCGACCTCGACCATCCCGTCGGGGCCCGCGAGGTCGCTGCCCCGGGCGAATGCACGTCCGATGGCGCGCCGGTTGAGCACGAGCAGGCCGATGAGATCGTCCCCACTCTCCCCGATCACCAGGTCGGTCTCTCCATCCCGAACCGGAGCGGTCAGGCGGGCGATGCACTCCTGCCGGCAGAGCTGGTCGTCAAAGAGGACCACGAGCCGGTCCGCACCGGTCCGCGTCGCGTAGGCGACCGCCTCTCGCAGGCCATCGTAGGGCTCCGCCGACGGCGCCCGCGTCACGAGGGGCGTTCCCGTGCAGGTGACAATATCGACCGTCTGGTCGGTCGACCCCTCGTCGATCACGACCACCGCGTCGGCGGACTGCCGGGCCCGCATGATCAGCGACCCGATCACCAGCTCGGCGTCGCGGCATGGCAGTGCAATCAGCCCACTCATAGACTCCACTCCCCGGGTCTTCGAGGATTGACCGGGATGCCATGCAGGATATTCCGAACCGTCAGGACACGCCTGTCTCTGCGGCTGCCATCCAGCCGATCCCGTACAGAAGAGGGCTTAAACAACCAGGACCACATCCTGCAGCGAGACACCATTGGCTGCTGCAAATCCGCTCCAATTTTATATCAGCTCTTGGGAGATAAGAGTCTGCCTCTTTTTATCGGCGGCGGTACAGGATGAGAATTGCGGCACCAATGGCCGCAAAAAGTGATATAGGCGTTGTTGTGCCGGCCCTTCGGTAGGTCTCCGTGACGATCGGCGGGATCGGAACCGCCGTTGTCCTGGCCGTTTCGAGAGGCGGGGTGGTGGGGAGCGACACGTAGGTGAAGGCGAGCGTGACCCGGGTCTCGGTCGGTTCCGGTGATGGTGGGGGTGGCGGCGGCTCGGGGGTGGGCGTGGGCGGACGCGGGGTCGCCCGCACGGTCGGCCAGGGCGTTGCATCGTTGGGGTGGCCCTCCCCGCTCGACGGGGGCCCCGGGTCGAACGGGACCGGGACCGGCAGGGCGGTGACGGCCGGGACCCAGGCCGTTGGCCGGGCGGGCTCCAGTCCCGTAGCCAGTGGGGCAAGAAGGGAGATCAGGAGCAGGAGGACGAGCAGCACCGTCGTGCCCGTCACCGGGTCCCGTCTCGATGCCGCCATCAGGTCCCCTCGGTCCCTGTCAGCCCCTGCCGTACCCGCGGAGTCCAGGTGCGAAGGAGGAGTGAGAGCGAGACGACCGTGACCGAGGAGAGGGCCATCGCGCCCGCCGCCCACTCGGGCCGGAAGACGATGCCGGTGAACGGGTAGATCAGGCCGGCGCCGACCGGGATCAGGGCGGAATTGTAGAAGAAAGCCCAGAAGATGTTCTGCCGGATCCTGGCCATCACCTTCTTTCCGAGTTCGAGCGCGGTGACCGCGTCCAGGAGGTCCGAGCGGATCAGCACGATGTCCCCCGACTCGATCGCCACGTCGGTCCCGGACCCGATCGCGATTCCGAGGTCGGCCGTGGCGAGCGCGGGGGCGTCGTTGATCCCGTCGCCGACATAGGCGACCCGCTCACCGCCCGCCTGGAGCCGCCGGACCTCCTCGGCCTTCTCCCCGGGCAGGACCTCGGCCAGCACCCGGTCGATCCCGATGCGGGCCGCGATCGCGTCGGCCGTGCGCTGGTTGTCCCCCGTGATCATCGCGACCGAGAGCCCCATCGCCTTCAATGCCGCGATCGCACGGGGCGTCGTCTCCTTGACCGGGTCGGCGATCGCGATCACCCCGCCGGCCCGGGAGTCCACCCCGACGAAGACCGCGGTCTTCCCGTCCTCTTCCAGGGCCCGTGCCGCCTCCTCGGCCCCCGGCGGGAGCGTGATGCCGTGCTCGGCGAGCAGGCCGCGGGAGCCGATCAGCACCTCGCGCCCATCGACCCGTCCGATTACCCCCTGCCCTGCCAGGGTGTCGAACCCCTCGGCACCCCCGACGGGCACCCCCTCTGAGCCAGCCGCGTCCACGACGGCCAGGGCGAGCGGGTGCTGCGAGTTCGCCTCGACGGCGGCGGCATAGGAGAGGATGGCCGCACGGTCGAGCGCCAGGGGCACGACATCGGTCACCGCCGGAGAGCCACGGGTCAGGGTCCCGGTCTTGTCGAACGCGACGAGCGTCACCCGCTCCGCGTTCTCGAGCGCCTCGCCGCTCCGGACGAGCACGCCCAGCTCGGCCCCGCGCCCGACCCCGACCGTGACCGCCGTGGGCGTCGCGAGCCCGAGGGCGCAGGGGCAGGCGACCACGAGCACGGAGATGAGGGCGGTGAGGGCAAAGAGCAGGGTCGCCCCGAACAGGAAGTACCAGGCGACGAACGCCGCGATCGCGATCGCCAGCACGACCGGGATGAACCAGGCGACCGCCCGGTCCGCGTACCGCTGGACCGGCGGACGCGAGCCCTGCGCCTGTTCGACGAGGGCGATGATCTGGGCGAGCACGGTCTCGCGCCCGACCCGCTCGGCCTGGAACCGGAGCACCGAGTTCTGGTTGATCGTCCCCCCGATCACACCGTCACCGGCCCGCTTGGCGACGGGAACTGGCTCTCCTGTGATCATCGACTCGTCGACAAAGCTCTCGCCCTCCCTGACGGTGCCGTCCACCGGGACTCGTTCGCCCGGGCGGACCAGGACCAGGTCCCCCGGGACGACGTCCTCGACCCGCACCTCGACCTCGCCCGCGTCCCGGAGCACGGTCGCCGTCGGGGGGGCGAGGTTCATCAGCGCCCGGATCGCCCGGCCCGTCCGCCCCTTCGCCCGCGCTTCGAGGTACCGCCCGAGGGTCAGGAATGCGGCCAGCATCACGGCCGTCTCGTAGAACATGAAGTCGTGGGTGAGGATGATGCCGAGGGTGCCCATCAGCGAGGCGACGTAGGCGACCCCGATCCCCATCGCGTACATGACGTCCATGGAGAGGGTCCGGTTCCTGAGGCTGATCCCGGCGGCGCGCAGGATCGGCGCGGCGACATAGAGAAAGGCCGGCGTCGCGATCACGAGGTGAACCCAGGAGAGGAGATGCATCGGGATCCCGATCGGGAGCCACATCGAGAGCATGAGGGGGATCGAGACGCCGAACCCGACGAGCATGCGCCGGCGCTTGTCGGCGAGGTCCGCCTCGACCACGGCCCGCTCCGCTTCTTCCGTGAGCTCGCCCTCGAGCCCGAGGTACTGGTATCCCGCCGCCTCGATTGCGTCCGCGAGATCGCGGACCTGGACGAGCGAGGGGTTGTAGCTCACCTGGGCGCGTTCCGTCGCGAGATTGACCTGCGCCTCCACGACGCCGGGGACCGATCTCAGCGCCCCCTCGATCGCCTGGACGCACATCGCGCAGACCATGCCGCCGACCCGGAGGGTCGCGGTGGCATTGACGACCTCGTACCCGGCATCGGTGACGGCGCGCTCGAGTTCGGCAAGGTCGGTCTCGGCGGGGTCGTACTCGACCTCCGCCGTGTTTGCGGCGAGGTTGACCCGGGCCGAGCGGACCGCCGGGTTGCGCTTGAGCGCCTCCTCGACTGCCAGTGAGCACGACGCGCAGTGCATCCCCGAGACCCTGAGCGCTGCGCGGCGGCCCTCTTTTCCCGGTTCCATCACGGTGCCCTCGACGCCTCGACGGAAATAACCCTATGCCCTGCCGAACTCGTCGGCGAACCGGACGATGTCGTCCTCCTCGAGGTACTCGCCGATCTGGACCTCGATCACCTCGAGCGGGAT
>CAYLUL010000159.1:0-4456 GCA_964386835.1 uncultured Methanospirillum sp. | reverse complement strand
TCTCTCCGTGCGCCGGTCGCGGCACTTCCAGGCGGCCCCCCCGGGAGCGACCGCCATGCGGCTCGAGATGTAGTCATGACACCGTCCGCTGCAGAGGCCCGGGACCTCGCCCTCGCCTGCGCGCGCGAGGCCGCGGTCGTCCTCCGGGGAGCCCAGGGGCACGTCAGCGAGGTCCGGGCGAAGGGCCTCCGCACCGATCTCGTCACCGAGTGGGACCTCCGCGTCGAGCGCCTGATCGTCGAGCGCCTCCGCCGCGAGACGCCGGAGATCCCGGTCGCACCGACGACCACGACCCCCACCCCGACAGTAACCACGGTGACGACAGCAACGCCGCTGCCAACCGTGGTCCCGGGTGGTCCGCTCACGACGGTGACGACACCCGTCTCGACCCCCATGCCGACGATGGAACACTTCGTGCCCGGTCAGATCGAGGCAGAGCAGTACGATACCGGTGGAGAAGGTGTCGGGTACCATGACTCCACGCCCGGGAACTCAGGAGGGTACCTGCGGCAGGACGACGTGGATATCCGATTCGACGAGGCGGCAGGAAGTGGGAAGATCACCGCCGTCGAACCTGGGGAGTGGCTCCGCTACAGGCTGGCTGTCGCGAACCCGGGAGTGTACACCGTCACCCTCCTCGCCGGCTCAACACGGACCGGCGAGGTGATCGAGGTGCTCGTCGACGGGACCTGCATGGCGCGCGTCCCGGTCCCGGTTTCGAACGACGGGCGGTGCCTCTCCGCGAGCGGTCTGATCTATCTCCCGGCTGGGAATCCGGTCCTCGACCTCAGGTTCGCCGGCCGACCCGAGGTCGACGCCTTCAGTGTCAGCCGTACGGGAGTCCCGTCAGTCACCACGGTCTCGACGACAGCATCGCCGAAACCGCCCACGACCATCAGTACGACCCTGTCCCCGCTGCCGTCGTCGACCATCACGTCCACGGAGACACCGACCCCAGCGCCCACGGTCCCGACCCCCACTCTCTCTCCCACCCCGACTGTCGTTCTGACGTCAACGCCGACTTTCGACCTCACCCCGACGACGACAGTTCCGTCCACGCCGACCATCGAGGCGACACCGACGCCATCCGTCACTCCGGTCCCAATGATCACCCCTGTTCTCCTCCCGGGCACAGTCCAGGTCGAGAACTGGACCGATCAGGGGCCTTCTGCCACGAGTGTCAACTGCACCTCCCCTCCGGGGGTGCAGGGGACCGCGGTCAACTCGCGGATTGACGGGGCCTGGACAACATACGATGTGAACGCGACTGGGACCGGCATCACATCGCTCGTTCTGCGCCTCCGGCCAGTCTCGACGGGCGGAACCGACAGCGGGAATCTCCGGGTCCTGGTCGACGACGTCGTGTGGGCGAACATCAACGCGAAGGGTGACGCCACCACCTTTGTCAACCGGAGCCAGCTGATCTATCTCCAGCAGGGTTTGCACGAGGTCCGGCTCGAGATCGGACGAGGTGTCTCCGTCGATTACCTCGCCTTCGAGCCCGTTGCATCGGGGGGGAACGGGGTACAGGTATCGCCGACCCCCGTGACAGGCACTCCGTTCATGCCGACAGAGGCGAGTATACCCAATCAGGAAGGTTTCGAACCGACCACCTCTCCTGAGTCGACCTCCCAGGAGACCCCCCTGCCGCCGACAACAAACACGACTGTCCCATCGTCCCCCTCCCTCCCGTGAACGGGTGACCTCCTGCTCCCTTTTTCTTCATCTTCTCATGGCTTGATTCAGGCCTGACCCGACCCTCATACGATGGGTTCCAGGAACTTCGAAGTCTACGACAGGGTTATTGACTCTCCGGATGCACTCCCGTGCATGAAGCGACTCGTCGTCGTGCTCATGCTGGCCCTCTTTCTTCTCGGCGTCGGCTGCATGAGCATCATGCCTCAGGAGACCGTGCCGTCTCCCGCTGAACCGGCACGGGATGTGGCCTCGTCGCAGGGAAGCAACGAGCTCTTGAAGGGCTCCGTCACCCCGTCATCGACGGGTGGGCTCCCGACCGAGCCATTGCTGATCAAGAATGCCGACCTCCGCCTTGAAGTCGCCACCCTCGAACCGGCGCTGGAGCGAGTCCGCCAGGTCGCGTCCGATCAGAACGGGACTCTATCCGACCTCGACCTCAGGAGCGAGGCTGGCGAGAGAAGGACGGCAACGGCGACCGTCAAAGTTCCTTCCGCTCGCTTCGACGCCACGCTCTCTGCGCTCCGCGCGGTCGGCCAGGTACGGTCCGAGTCGGTCCGGTCCGAGGACGTGACCGAGGAGTTTGTCGATCTCCGGGCAAAGCAGTCAGCGCTCTCCGAGCAGCTCGTGCAGTACCGGCGGATCATGGCCAATACCTCGACGGTCGAGGATGTGATCGTGGTCCAGAAAGAGATCGAGCGGATACAGGTCGAGCTCGACCGGGCTGAAGGGCGTCTCCGCTACCTGGAAAGCCGAACGTCGTTCTCCAGGATCACCCTCCGCTTTGAAGAGCCCGCCCCGATCGCCGGCGGCGCCATACCATCGATCGTCGAGGTGCTCGGCGTCGGTGTCCAGGGATTCTTCGCGGTTCTTTCCGGACTCGTGGTTATCACCCTGTCGCTCCTCCCGCTCGTGGTCCTGGCGGTGATCGGATGGCTACTCTATCGCTGGTATCGCGGGAGGAGAACCTGACTCAGGTGAACTGCGCACGGATATACTCGAGGGCGGCGAGGGCGTCAGCCCGTTTCACGTCGACGGCTGAAGAGCGGACAAAGGCCGCGAGCCGCCCACGATCCTCCTCATGGAGAGCAGCGTCGCGCAGGGCTCCGGGCCAGGTCCTCTCCGGGAAGTAACGGGACCGGGCCGCCTGGAGGACGGCCTCCGCGCCCTCAGGGGTGACGGCTCCTGCCGAAACGGCGGCGTCAAGGGTCGCGCGCATGTTCACCAGGGGCTCTGATAGGGCGTACCCCGATTCGGGGTCGTAGACGAGGGCGACCTCGTCGTCCGATTCGAGCTCTCCATCCCGGAACCGGAGGTAGACCTCGCCGATCCCGATCATCCCCAGGGAATCGAGCTCGGCGGCCCGAAGCGCTCCCATGCTCGACGCGCCGACCACGACGACGCCGGAGCGGAGGGCGCCCAGCACCTCTCGATGCCCGACGGCGCAGTCCTGGAGAAAGACGCCGTCGATGAGGCCGATTACCTGGGCCCCGTCGGCGGCAGCGGCGGTGATGTCTCCGCGGGCCGCAGGAGCGCGGTACTCTGCTCCGGGCAGGACGGTTCGGGCCGTTGCCAGGTCACAGCTCGGGCCGAGGAAGACGATGATCTCGGGCATGGCGGCAGCGGTCCCCTTTCCGCTCTGGGTCCATCGCAAAGCATTCAAGCCCGGGGACCACCACCCGGACGACCGGGATGCCGATCTCGGGTCGGGTCAGATCAACGGCGACGACCCGATCGAGCCCGGCAGCGCAAAGCCGGTCACAGACGAGGTGGATGTCGTCGAGGAAGTCGTCCGTATCGAGGGCCGGGAGGGCATCCGGTTCGACGGAACAGGTCGACTCGAACCAGTAGCGGTTGAGCCGGCGTGCCCGGTCGTACCCGATCGCGCGCCGAAGATCGCCGGTCGTTGCATCCTCCCGCGCACCGTGGATCTGCGTGGCACGGCTCTGCGCCACCTCGGTCAGGGCGCGCAGGCAGGCGACCGCCGGGTTCGTATGGGTTCCCATGCCGATCACGAGCAGGGCCGGATCGCGGAGTACCGGGTCCTCTGCGACCGCAGCGATCGTCGGGATGCCGATGTCGCTCGTGATGTCACGGAGAACGACCGGCACGTTCGCCTCCGAAAACCGGTCAAGAAGGGATTGCACGGTCGAGGTGCCGGAGCCGGCGATGGATGCTCCTGCGTCACGCGTCACCTCGACGAGGGACCAGGCATCCCGCTCGACCACCTCGGCGAGTGCGTGAAAGACCGCCTCCTCCAGGGTGTTTCCCGACGCGATCCCGTTCGTGCTCGTCCGGAAGAGGCGCGGTGCACCGACCGGGAGGGGGTGGAAGACCGCGTGGGCGGGCACGAGTAGTGGTTCACCTGAGATCAGCTCCCTCCCTTCGACCCAGGGCACCGGGGTATCCGGGTCGGCGTGCTCTGGCAGGACCAGGTCCACTGGATCGATGGCGACACCCGAACCCAGGTCCGCGAAACGGGCAATGGTGAGCGACCGATCCATCACCTCCGCGGAGAACCGTTCGATCCCCTCCATGACCGCAGAGACGCGGGCGGCAAGGGGCGTCGCCCCCTTGCCGTTGTAGACCGAGATCGCCCCGTCCGCTGCGGTCGGCCGTATACACGAGAAGACAGGGATGCCGAGCCGGTCGAGCCCCGTGATATCGGCGATCCGCGTGATCCCCGTCGTTGGCACGACCGCCTCCACCATCTGGAGCGTCGTCTCGGGGTCGACCGCGCGCTGTGTCTCGGCCCGGTACC
>CAYLUL010000158.1:4212-4513 GCA_964386835.1 uncultured Methanospirillum sp. | reverse complement strand
GCGCGAAGGTCGAGATCATCTCCGACGACTTCGAGGAGGGCTCGATCCTGATGACCGCTTTCGGCGGCATCGCGGCCATTCTCCGGTACAGGACAGGATACTGATGTTTACCGAGACCACCGAGCTGATCAGATCGGCACTGCAGGAAGCGACCGGTGAAGAGGACGTCCTCATTACCGACGGGGGGGAGCACGCTGACCTCGCCTCGACCGTGGCGTTCGCCCTCGCGAAGAAGCGCCGCGCCCCTCCTGTGGCAATCGCCCAGGATCTCGTGCCAGGCCTCGCGACGACGCTCGCCCCC
>CAYLUL010000158.1:0-4157 GCA_964386835.1 uncultured Methanospirillum sp. | reverse complement strand
ACCGGCCCGTACCTGAACTTCCGGTTCGGGCCCGCGTACTTCGTCGGCGTCGTCCGTGCCGCACTCGCGCCCGGGTACGGTGCCGGCAGCCCGCAGGGAACACGGGTCGTGCTGGAGCACACCTCGGCGAACCCGAACGGCCCGCTCCACGTCGGCCACATCCGGAACTCGATCATCGGCGACACCCTCGCCCGCGCCTTCCGGAAGGCCGGGTACTCGACCGAGGTCCAGTACTATGTCAACGACATGGGCCGGCAGATCGCGATCGTGGTCTGGGGCATGGATCACCTCGGGATCGAGGAGATGGAGGGCGAGAAGCCCGACACCTACATCGCCCGCGTCTACGTCGAGGCGAACCGCCGGATCGAGGCGGACCCGGCGATCACCACGGAGGTGGACGGGCTGATGCAGCTGATCGAGAAGCAGGACCCGCCGACCGTCCGGAAGTTCCGGCAGGTCGTGGGCCGCTGCCTCGACGGCTTCCGCGTCACCCTCGACGCCCTCGCGACGCCCCACGACCGCTTTGTCTGGGAGTCGGACTTCCTCCGGATCGGGGACATGGACCGGGTCTTCTCGCGCCTCCACCGCCTGCCGCAGGCGCATGAAGACGAGGTCTTCTACCTCGACCTCAACGAGTTCGGGATCGAGAACCGCTACATCCTCCGCCGCTCGGACGGGACATCGGTCTACGCGGCCCGCGACCTGGCCTTTCACCTCTGGAAGGGGCGGAACTTCGACCGTGTGATCGACGTGCTCGGCGCGGATCACAAGCTGATCGGCGCCCAGCTCCAGGCGGCGCTCCGGCTGATCGGCGAACGACCGCCCGAGATCGTCCATTTCGAGTTCGTCTCCCTTCCCGAGGGGTCGATGTCGACTCGCGCCGGGACGTTCATCGCGGCGGACGACCTGGTCGCGGAGACCCGCCGGCGGGCCTTCGACGAGGTGACCGTGCGCCGGCCCGAGCTCCCCGAGGAGGAGCGGCGGGCGATCGCGCAGTCGGTCGCGCTCGCCGCGATCCGGTACGACATCATCCGGATCTCGCCGGAGAAGTCGACGGTCTTCGACTGGACGAATGCGCTCGACTTCGAGCGGCAGTCCGGGCCATACATCCAGTACGCCCATGCCCGGGCCTGCTCGATCCTTGATAAGGCGGGCGATTACACAGAGACCTTCGCGGTGGAGTCGTCCTACGAGCAGGCGCTGGTCCGCCAGGTGGCGAAGTTCCCGTCGGTCGTCGCCCAGGCGGTGGCCGAGCTCCGGCCCCACCTGGTGGCGACCTACGCGCGGGAACTGGCAGACCTCTTCAACACCTTCTACCACTTCGAGCCGGTCCTCCGGGCCGAGGGCACGACGAGGGACGCCCGCCTGACGCTCGTCCGGGCGGCGCAGAACACGCTCAAAGAGGCCCTCGAGACCCTCGGGATCGATGCCCTCCGTTCCATGTGAGCCGGCCCGGGAGGCGCTCTCCCGGCAGGGCTATCTCTTTGTCGACCGCCGCTCGACGGCGGCGGTGAAGCCCTGCCTCTGGTGCCGTCGGGCCCTCGGCGGGGGCGATACCTGCTACAAGCAACAGTTCTACGGGATCGAGTCGTACCGCTGCGTCCAGATGACGCCCACGCTCCGCTGCAACCAGCGCTGTGTCTTCTGCTGGCGCTCGTTCGAGCACGAGGTGACCGAGGATGTGGAACTCCCGCCCGAGGTGCTCTTTTTTGCCCTGTCGCGCCTCCAGAAGCAGGCCCTCGCCGGCTACAAGGTCCACGTCGCTCCCGAGCGGTTCGAGGAGGCGGCGAACCCCCGGCAGGTGGCGGTCTCGCTCGCGGGGGAACCGACGCTCTACTCGCACCTTCCCCGGTTCCTGGAGCTCTGCACCGGGGCGGGCATGACCACGTTCCTGGTGACGAACGGGACGCGCCCCTGGGTCGTCCGGGCCTCGCGCCCGTACCAGACCTACGTCTCGCTCGACGCCCCGGACGAGGCGACCTATCTCCGCGTCTGCCGCCCGGTGGAGACCGGCACCTGGGACCTGGTCCAGGAGAGCCTGGCCCTGCTCGCCGCCCGCCGCTCGGCGGTGCGGGTGACGCTCGTCGCCGGCCTGAACGATCATGACCCGGCGGGATACGGCGCGCTGATCGCCGATTCGAGCCCGGTCTACGTCGAGGTTAAAGGCTATATGCATCTCGGGTACAGTAGAATGCGCCTTTCGGCGGCGCACATGCCGCCCCACGAACGGGTCCGGGCGTTCGCCGAGCAGGTGGCGCGGCACGCCGGGTACCGGGTGCGGGACGAGAACCGTGCGAGCCGCGTGGTGGTGCTGGAGCGGATGGAATGAGGTTCAACGTCGAGGAGTGGAGAGACCGTTCGAGGAGCGACTTCGAGGGCGCGTGGCACGCGGGCCCGGAGGTGCTGACACCGCCGGGTTCGGCCGACCGGTATCCGAGGCTCGCGTACCCCCGCGCCGCCCGCCACCCGGTCTTCGAGACGATCCAGCGCCTGCGCGAGGCCTACCTCTCGATCGGTTTCACCGAGTACGCCGTCCCGATCATCGTCGAGGAGGCGGAGGTCTACCGGCAGTTCGGGCCCGAGGCGATGGCCGTCCTGGACCGGGTCTTTTACCTCGGCGGGCTCCCCAGGCCCAACGTCGGGATCGCCCGCGAACGCCTGGACCGGATCAACGCGATCCTCGGAAAGGAGATGGACACGACGACCGAGGAGGGGCTGCGCGAGACCCTGCACGGGTACAAGAAGGGGACGGTCGACGGGGACGAGCTGGCCCACGTGCTCGCCGAGGTGCTCGGGACGGACGACGGCGTCGTGGTGCGGGTGCTCGACGAGGTCTTTCCCGAGTTCCGCGCCCTCGCCCCGGAGTCGAGCCGCTCGACCCTCCGGAGCCACATGACCTCGGGCTGGTTCATGACGCTCGGGGCCGTCTGGGCCCGCTCGCCCCTCCCGCTCCGGTTCTTCTCAGTCGACCGGTGTTTCCGAAGGGAGCAGGAGGAGGGGCCGACCCGGCTGATGACCTACCACTCGGCGTCGTGCGTCGTCGCCGGCGAGGACGTGACGAACGAGGAGGGGAAGGCGGTGGCCACTGCCCTCCTTTCGGCGTTCGGCTTCACGGACTTCCGGTTCCAGCCCGATGAGAAGCGCTCGAAGTACTACATGCCCGACTCGCAGACCGAGGTCTACGCCCGCCACCCGGTTCACGGGTGGGTCGAGGTGGCGACCTTCGGCCTCTACTCGCCGTCGGCCCTCGCGGAGTACGGCATCGGGGTGCCGGTGATGAACCTGGGCCTCGGGGTGGAGCGGCTCGCGATGGTCCTCGGCCAGGCGGACGACGTGCGGGCGATGGTCTTTCCCCAGTTCTTCCCCCAACCCCTCTCGGACGCGGCGCTCGCGTCGGCGGTCGGCATCAGGGAGGAGCCGGCGACGGTCGAGGGGCGCCGGATGGCGGCGGCGATCGCCACGGTTGCGGCCGAGCACGCGGAGGCGCAGGGCCCGGTCTCGTTCGAGGCATGGGCGGGCGAGGTCGCCGGCACCCGCGTCCGGGTCTTCGTGGAGGAGCCCGAGGCGACGTCCCGGCTCCTCGGGCCGGCCTGCATGAACGAGGTCTTTGTCCGCGACGGCTCGGTGCTCGGAGTGCCCGACACGGAGAAGTTCAGAGATGTCCGCGAGCACGGCGTGCCGACGGGCATCCGGGTCCTTGACGCGGTTGCCGCGCTCGGTGCGGCCCGGATCGAGGAGGCGAGCCGCTGCGGGGAGGCGACGACCGTCCAGGTGAAGATGGCGAAGCTCCCGAGCGACATCAACCTCCGGGTGGCGGAGCACGCGATGCGCTCGATCACGGACACGAAGAAGAAGGTGGACGTCCGCGGACCGGTCTTCGTGACGATGCGGTCCGAGATTGTCGGCGACGAGTAACCCCCCCCTCAGCACTATCTTTCCCCAATCGAACCGTCGCCCTTTTTGTTCTGCTGATGGTCCCCGGCAAGTCGATCGACGGGCGGGTCGCGTGGAATGCCGGCGATCCCGCACTGCTGCTCCGGTTCGCTCACTTCGCCTCGAAACGCCCACACTGCCTGGCGTGACCCGCGGGTCCTTCGAGCGCTGGCCTGGATGGTTGGATGGTGGCACCCGCTCCCGACATCCCTTTGCTCGCCCTC
>CAYLUL010000157.1:0-4520 GCA_964386835.1 uncultured Methanospirillum sp. | reverse complement strand
GAAGGTCGCCCCGCCCCATGCCTCGACGGACCAGAAGCCCGCCGAGTCGAGCAGCCTGGCCAGGGGAAGCATGTCCTCGGTCCGCAGTCGAGTTGCGATGAGTGACTGATGGGCGTCCCGCAGTGTTGTATCGGTGATATGGAGCGGTTGTTGTAGAATTGCAGCACTCATCTCGCACCTTCAGCTCGTATTCTGGATAGAAGCCGGAAGATCTGTTCACTGTAAAAGTATAAAAATATCCCTCGGTTCAACGATCGCGAGGAATAGTATGCAGATCGCACCCAGGGTTGCGGGGAGGTCCCGTCCCCCTCGCTGAAAATGGGGGCAGTACTCCCCGCCGCCAGTGTACCCGCGGAGGGCGAGGACCAGGGCGATCTCCTGACTCCTCCGGAGATGGGTGAACAGGAGCGCCGTGCCCACCTCAACCCACTGACGCAGGCGAGACCCCGTCCCCTTCTGGGCGATTGCAAGGCGGATCCGGGCGAGATCCTCGCCGGCGACATCGATCGCCTGGAGGGCGAGCTCGGCGGTCAATCCAAGGTCGAACCCGGTGCGCCGACCGAAGAGCCAGACCCCGAGGTCCAGGAGTTCCCCGTCCTGCCGGTGGGAGAAGGTGTAGGAGGCGACCAGGAGGACGGCCCCGATCCGGACGAGGTACGAGAGGCCGTCGCCGCCCGAGAGCGAGGTGGCGATGCCGGCAAGGAGGACCATCACACCGAGGTAGAGAACCGTGCGCACTTCAGGAAGGTCCTGGCGACGGCAAGAGAGCACGAGCCACCAGGCGCCGGCGAGAAGCGCGCCGGAGATCGAAAGATAGGCGGCGATCGTGAGGAGAGCAAGGGCGAGAAGCCGAAGGCGGACGTCCTGCATCAGGCCCTCCCGGAGGTGGCGGCTGAGCGCAGGGCACCTCCTTCGATCACCCAGGAATGGTCCATGGCAGGGAGTGAGCGGGTGTCGTGGGTCATCACGATCGTCAGGCCGGATCGGTCGGCGAGGGAGCGCCCGAGAAGACGCTTGGCCGGAACATCACAGGAGGCGAAGGGCTCATCCAGGACCAGGAGGTCGGGGGCTGATGCAAGGGCGCATTCGATTACGAGCCTTTTTTGCTCACCGCGACTGAGCCGGAACGGGTCGGCATCGCCCCGCCCCTCGAGCCCGGCGCGGACGATGACCGGGAGCGGGTCGAGCCCCCACGACGCCGTCTCACCCAGGACTGTCGTTCCAGTGAGGTGAAACTCGGCGAACTGCTGGACCAGCAGGCGGCGATTGATCCCGCGGAACTCTCCGTTCCCCTCCGCGGGCACCAGCCCTCCGCCGAGCAGGAGAGCGAGGGTCGACTTGCCCGAGCCGACCGGGCCCGAGACGAGGTGCAGCCCCTCGTCGAGAACGGCATTGACTCGGAGGACGAACGCACCACGCCGGAGGAGGACCCGGTCCAGAACCACCTCCATCAGCCGGTCTCCCCGGCCCATGCATCGAAGAGGGCCAGAGCCGGCGCACCGGTCCCCGTGACACGCCCCCGATCGAGCGCGACCACGCAGTCGGCCAGGCCTGCGATCTCCGGGTCGTGAGTGGACCAGAGGACGTGCAGAACGCCGGACTGTCGGACCAGGGGGAGGAGGCGGGCAAGGGTTTCAGGGTCAAGGCTCGCGTCGAACTCATCGAGCGCCAGGACCCGGGGTCGGCCGGCAAGGGCGGCAGCGAGGGAGACAAGCGCCTTCTCGCCGCCCGAAAGGGTTAGGGTGGACCGGTCGAGGAGGGGCTCGATCCCGGTCGCGTGCGCCACCTCCAGCAGCCGTTCGTCGGCCAATCCGCAGTCCATGCCGCCGAACCGGCAGGTGGAAGCGACCTCGTCGCGAACACGCGAGAAGAGGAGCGAGCGTTCGGGGAACGACGCCACCCACCCGGCATCGACCTCTCGCGGGGGCCGGCCATCCACCAGGATCTCGCCTCTATCGGGAAGCAGGAGGCCGGTCGCGAGCTCGAGCAGGGTGGTCTTTCCCGAGCCGTTCAGGCCGATCACCGCGGTAAGGCCGGAGGGGATCGAGAGCGTTGGGAGGTCGAGCCCCCGTGCTGCGATGCCGCGGCACTCAATCACGCCCTGACCTCGCGGAGCCGGTCACCGAGCGAGAATACGGCGGCGCCCTTGACGGCATCGCCGGGGAGGAACGGGAGGGAGCCGACAGCGATAGCGGCTGGGAGGCTCATCCCGGTCGAGACGACCATCCATGCGATGCCGAACGCATGCACCATGAGCGAGCCCAGGATCAGCCCGGTCAGTCGCGAAGCCCTGCCGGCCCGCTCATACGCAAGCCCGGTGACAAGGCCCGCCGCCACGAACCCGACGATGAACCCTCCCGTCGGCCCGAGAAGGACCCCCATCCCGGCCAATCCGTTGTGGAACACCGGGAGCCCGAGGGCGCCCAGCACCAGGTACGAGAGCGGCGGCAGAAAGCCCCACCGCCCGAGCAGCACGCCGGCGAGCAGAACGAAGAAGGTCTGGAGGGTGAGCGGGACCGGGACGAAGGGGATCGAGATCCAGGCGCCGAGGGCGATCAGAGCGACGAGGGTGGCCGAGAGCGCGGTACGGGATGCGAGCGTGAGGTCACCGAACATCGTACACCATCAAAAAAAAGTTGGTTGACGACGATGATGAACATACCGAAGCCACCGTCGTCGGGGGGGGAGTTACTGGTGGAAGCAGTCGCCGGCGATCACGCGTTCGATCTTGCCGTTCTCTTTCCGGATGATCAGGGCCCCGAACTCGTCGATGTCGATCGCCTCCCCGTCGAACGACTTCTTGAGGGTGGTGACGTGGACCTGATGTTCGAGGGTGCATGACATCGACTTCCACTCGCGGAGGATGGCGTCGTACTCCTGCGCCTCGAGGAGCTCGAAGTGCCGTTCGAACTCGCGGAGGAGCCGGGCCAGGAACCGTGCGCGGTCGACCTCGTGGTCCAGCTCGGCCCGGATCGTGGTGACGGACTTCTGCAGGTTTGGCGAGAGGACCGCCGGGTCGAAGTTGACGTCGACGCCGATACCAAGGAGACAGTAGTGGATGGTGTCGGCCTCTGCAGCCAGTTCGAGGAGGAGGCCGGCCACCTTCTTGTCCCCGATGTAGATGTCGTTCGGCCACTTGATCATCGCACCGAGGTCGAACTCGCGCCGAATCGCCCGGGCGATCGCCACCGCACCGGCCATCGTGATCATGAAGACGTGGTCGATCGGGACCGACGGCTTCAGGATGATCGTGATCCAGATCCCGCCTTCAGGCGAGACCCAGGCCCGGCCAAGCCGTCCCACGCCGCCGGTCTGCTCCTCGGCGATCACGACCGTCCCGTGGAGGTCCGGTGGATAGCCCTCGCTTGCGATCCGCCGCGCGACGTCGATCGTCGACGGGATCGTCGGCAGGTAGTGCATCTGCTGGCCGATTGCGTGGGTCTTGAGATGCTTCTTGATCTCGTAGGGAAGGAGGCGCCCGCTCGAGTGCTTGAGTGTGTACCCCTCTTTCTGCGACGAGACGATATCGTACCCCTGCTCGCGCAGCTCCTGGATCTGCTTCCAGACCGCGGCACGGGTCACGCCGAGTCGTTCGGCCAGCACCTCGCCCGAGATCGGGCCATCCGTCTCCTCGAGAAGGCGGATCGTCTTGTAGAGCGACTCCTTCATCTGACCGGGCCTCCGTGCGGCCCCTCGATGGGGCAGGGGCCCGAGCCGCAGACCTGGCTGATGATCGCGGACTGGTGCTCCATCAGGGACGCCAGGTCGAAGATACCCGTGATGTCGACCACCCCGATCGCGGCGATCGGCGTGCCATCCTGGTCGCGAACCGGGGCGACCACGACCGGGATGCCACGGTATGGACCGGTCTCTGGCCGGACCCGCCGAATCTCATTGGCCCTGAGCACCTCTTCGAGGATCGGCCCGGAATAGACCGCGTCCACTACCTGGCCATTCTCTATTCGTAGACCGGGCTGGTCCCGGGAGCGGGCGGTCACAGGCAGGCGGTTGAGGAGCTCATGGAGCGCCATCAGGATCGGCTGGAGTGCGCGGGCGTCCGCCGCAGCTGAAATCTCGTACGTCTCCATCGGCTCACGTCTCATCGACATCGTTGACGGGTCGTTACAATAAGGTTTCCGTCCCGCTGGCCCTGCGAGACCACCAGGTACCGACGCTGAGCCGACCAGGAGAAGGGATTGGTGGGGGTGCCGCGGCATTCTCGCCGAGAAAGAGGGACGTATTCGGGGACAGCGCTCTGCAGCGACAACGAGAGAACCGCTCCTGAAAACCACTCCGCATCACCTGCGCCTCCCGATCCGCGTGAAGGACTGAAGGTCGGTTCGGTCCGCATTCCTACTCCTGGACCTGCTGGAAGAGTCAGGCCACCTGAATCGTTTCACGCGGCGTACCGAGAAACCTCCCGCCATCCCCGTGACCAGGGGCCCCGGCTTGAACGACCGCACCGGTCTCGCGGGAGATGAAGGCGCTTATCATCATGGTGGTTGGGGGGCTCTGCCTGG
>CAYLUL010000156.1:0-4525 GCA_964386835.1 uncultured Methanospirillum sp. | reverse complement strand
AATTCTGGGCAGCCCCCGTTCCCCGGGCGACGCGAGATACGATTTGAGCGTGAGCCCGCCCGGCGGGTCTTTGCATCCGAGCTCCGCGAGTCCCGGCACCAGTTCCGCGAGGGGACCGAGGAGAAGAGTCCGACCTTTGTCCTGCTGCCAACTGGGCAGCGGTGCAACCGCGTCTTCGTGGTCGGCTCGATGACCGAGAAGCAGCGGCAGGGGGAGCAGAATATCTTCTACCGCGCTCGGGTCGTTGACCCCACCGGTACCACCTTCGTCACCGCGGGCAACTACCAGCCCGAGGCGATGCAGCAGATCGCCCGGGTTGAGCCCCCCGCATTCGTCGCGGTGGTCGGCAAGCCAAACGTCTTCGAGGCACCGGACGGCGGCGGGGTATACGTCTCCTTGCGAGCCGAGTCGGTCACCGTGGTCGACCGTGAAACAAGAGACCTCTGGATCCTGGACGCGGCAAAGGCGACCCTGGACCGGATTGACGCCTACGGCACGACCGAGGACTCGAAGCGAGCCGGTGAGGAGTATAGGATTGACCCGGCCCTCTTTCGGAAGACCGTCGCCGACGCTCTCGCGCAGATGAACCTCTGATCCATTTTTTCTCTCTTCGGCCCGAACGATCGGATCGATGCAGCGGGCACCGTGGTACCTTCTCCTCATCGCCGCACTCCTGGTGATCGGGCCTCAGTTCCTGGTCCCGCTCGTCGAATCGCCTGGCACTCTCCATGCCCCTGTCGCCGTCTCGCTCGAACGCCCGACCACCTGGCCGTACGCGTTCGGAGCGCTGGTCTGCCACCAGCGTCCTGACCGGTCGTTCACCATCCAAGAGAACCAGCTCCCGGTCTGCGAACGGTGCCTTGCTGTCGAGCTCGGGATGGCCCTCGTCTTCGGTGCGGCGGTGGTGATCTTGCCGCCCTTCGGGTTCTTCGCGTCCCTTGGTCCCTTTCTCCCGCGCCGTCTTCGGGGGCGGGCGGGAGCTCTTGCCGTCGGCCTCGTGCTCATGCTCCCGATGGTCCTGGACGGCGGGCTCCAGCTCATGACGCCGTACGTCTCAACCACGCCTGTTCGGGTGATTACCGGGCTCCTTTACGGGATCGGCCAGGGGGGGCTCGTCATCGCGTCCGTGGCATGGCTGAGAGCCGTGCTCCGACGGTGGCGCCGTCAGACAAACGCCAACGGCTCGTTCCTCCGAAATGCTGATGAGCCCGAGCGGTGATGGAGGGTCATGGAACCCACCGTGCTGGTCCAGCCGGATGCAGCCCATCATGATCTTTCAGGCCACCCCGAGTCCCAGGTCCGGCTTGAACATGCGCTGAAAGGGGTCCCCCCCGAGTCGAGACGGACCCTGCCGGCTCTGCCACCAGCCCTGGAGGAGGCGGTCGCCCGAGTGCATGCCCCGGCGTACATCGCAGCCCTTCGGGCCAGGTGCACAGCGCTTCGGGAGGAACAGGTCACCTACCTCGACTCCGACACCTATATCCGCCGCCATTCCTTCAAGACCGCTCTTTCCGCCGCCGGGTATGCGATTGAAGCGACCCGCCGCGCCCTCGGAGGCAGCTCCACCTTCGCATTCGTCCGACCGCCCGGACACCACGCTGAACGAACGCATGGCATGGGGTTCTGCCTCTTCAACAACGTAGCCGTGGCGGCGATGGCAGCCCTCGAGAAAACGGAGCGAGTTGCAATAGTGGACTGGGACGTGCATCACGGCAATGGGACGCAGTCCGCCTTCTACGCCACAGATCGGGTGCTGTACTGCTCGGTCCACCGCCGTTTCCATTTCCCCGGGACCGGGTGGTACAGCGAGCTCGGTGCCGGCCGGGGGACCGGGTTCACGCTGAATGCCCCACTTCCGGCCGGCAGCACCGGCGCGGACTACGACCATATCTTCACGGCGGCCTTCTGCCCGGCGATCGCCGCGTTCCAACCGGGGCTCGTGCTCGTCTCGGCGGGCCAGGACGCGCTCGACGACGACCCTCTCGGGGGTATGTCCCTCGAACCGCGGGACTTCGGCACGATGACGCGACGGCTCCTCGAGGTCGCGGGCCGGCCCCTCGCCCTCGTGCTCGAGGGTGGATACAGCCCCCGGCACGGTGAAGCGATCTCTGCAATTCTCCGGGCCCTGGAAGGAGAGGAGGCGGGGGATGAGCGGAAAAAACAACCCGGACGCGACGCCAGGCTCATCGCCGAGATGCTCGCCGCGGGCTCCCCCCTGCTTTCCGGGCCTGTTAAAGGTCGGGTGGGCGGCACGATGGCATAAGGGACACCACTCTTATTGTGTCGCAAGGTGCATGCTCTATCCTGAAAATGAGAGCAGGAATCACGTTGTTCTGCATCATCATCCTTGCCTGCGCGCTGATCGCCTCCGCTGGGTGCCTCCAGGGAGGAACTGGCTCGTCACCCACGCCTACGACGTCTCCTGTGCCTCCCGAGACGACAGGAGCCGCCTCGAATGGAACCCTTGTCTCGAATGAGACTCTCGTCTCTTTTGTCGAGAGCGCTGCCGCCTTCGTGAGCAGAGAGGGGAAGGAACGGGCCCTCCGGGAGTTCTCGGACCCGAACGGATCGTTCGTTCAGGGTGAGCTCTACATCTTTGCCTACGACTTCAACGGCACCACGCTCGCCCACCCGATCAACCCCGAGAAGATCGGCCAGAACCGTCTGAATGAGACCGAGAACGGGGTCGGGGAGTTCCTCGTCAGCTCGATGGCCGCTGCCAGGGACGGGGGCGGCTTCACCCGGATCAGCTACATCAACCCCGCCCATAACCGTTCGCTCGAGTCGAAGCTGGTCTACGTGCAGAAGATGGACGACGACTGGTGGCTCGGCTCCGGGGTGTACGGCGGACTGGTGAACCCGCCCACCGGGATCAGTGGATGAGGGGCCCGGGAACACGCACCGGGACGGGGACGGAGGGCGGCTACCGATCGAAGAGCGCTGCCATCCTCCTGCATGATCCGACCGAGCCCGCGGGCCTGGTCGAGGAGCTGCTCGCTGCCCGCGGGATCGCTCCCCGGGCGCACCGGCTCGACCTGGTCGGAACCCTCCCACCAGGACTCGATAATGGTCCCATAATCCTGATGGGCGGGCCGATGTCCGCGAACGACCAGGAGGCTCACCCCTGGCTCGCTGAAGAGGAGGCGTTCGTACGGGATGCGGTCGCCTCGGGACGCCCGGTCCTGGGGATCTGCCTGGGTGCGCAGGTGATCGCGCGGGCCCTCGGAGCGCGGGTCTACCCCTCGGTCCCCGAGATCGGCTGGCGAACCCTCGCCGGGGTGCCGGGCGACCCGCTCTTTCCACCGATTTTTTCTGCCTTCGAACTGCACGGCGAGACCTTCGACCTGCCCGCCGGTGCGCGCCTCCTCGCAACCGGCGACGAGGTTTCGCACCAGGCGTTCGCAGCCGGTTCGGCCCTCGGGCTCCAGTTCCACCTCGAAGCGACGCCGGCGATCATCGAGGCATGGACCGCCGACCTCCCGGCAGAGGAGCGGGAGCGGTGCAGGTCTGCGACAAAAGTGCACCTGCCCGCAGCCCGCCGGCTTCTCGATGGTGTCCTCGACTACCTCCTCCGGGAGTAGGCCGTCTCCTCGCGTTCGAACCGGCCGTAGATTCGTCGAATACGGCGGGCGAGGGTCTTCCATCCTTCCTTGCGCAGGACCGGACCGTCGCGGAGCTTGATGTGCGAGATCCGGACCCTGCGGCCCCCGAAGGTGTAGACCTCGCCGACCACGAAGACCTCCTCCCCGTCAGTCCGCTGGTGAAACGGGATCGTCTCGCGGCCGCGGTGGACAGACACCGGGACCACCACGTCCTCCACCACCCGCGTCCAGAGCGTGACGATCTCGCTCACCCGGGCGCGGGGGACACGACCCCCAGTCTTTGCCTCGATCGAGCTCACCTCGACACCGGCCGCCTCGTCGCCCTCTCCCTCGGCCACGAGCAGGTCGCCGACCTCGACCAGGTCGTCGGGCATCAGTTCGATCGTTCCGGGACGGGACTCCGTGCCGGCAGAGACGATCGCCCGGACGCGAAGGGGTTCGTCCGGCTCCTCCCGGGGGACCCGGTGGATATGCCCGCAGGCCGTGCAGCGGAGCAGGAGGTCATGGGACTCACGCAGGACCTCCTGGTCGGCCTCGTCGCCGCAACCCGGGCAGCGCTGGTTCCATTCCATGGGGTTTGGTTGGTGCCGCAGGGCGTTAAACCTGCGATCAAGCGGCAGGGCAGGAAGACGGATGGAAGCTTCAGATTCGCCGAAGTACAACCCCTCAGATCAGGTTTCCGCGCCAGAAGAGCACGATACCGAGGGTGCAGAGCACCGCCGTCAACCCGACCACCATCAGGAATGCATCGGGAGAGGCCTGGAGCGGCAGGGTGACGTTCATCCCGTAGAATGATGCTACGAGGGTCGGGATCATCAGGATGATCGTGATCGTCGTCAGGGTCTTGACCACCGTGTTCAGGTTGTTGGAGATGAGCGAGGCGAACGCCCCCATCATGTTGGAGAGGATCGAGGAGTAGATCT